>NZ_DJBE01000007.1:0-30383 GCF_002429925.1 Acinetobacter sp. UBA5984 | reverse complement strand
ACTTATTTCAGGACGGGACATACACGAAAAAAGAAAAGCCACGAAATATCGTGGCTTTTTTATAAGAATAAATTTAAGCAGCAAGAAAAGTTTGTACGGCCTGATTAAAGGCTTCCGGCTGTTCAATATTCGAAATATGCGAAGCATTGATTTCAAACAACTGGCTATTCGCAATACGTTGCTGCATAAACTGGCCATCTGCAACAGTCGTCACAGGGTCCTGCTGACCCGCAATAATCAGCACAGGGATTTGAATGCTGCTAAGTTGTTCGCGGACATCCGCCTTAGCCAGAGCTTCACAGCAGTTTGCATAGCCTTCTGGGCTGCCAGCTCCGAGGTCGTTTGAAAGTTCTGCAACGACTGCCGGGTTGCTCTGGATAAAGGGATCAGTAAACCAGCGTGATGCCGCAGTTGCTGCAATCGGAGCAAGACCTTGCTCACAGACAAGCGCAGCACGGTCTTGCCATGCCTGTTCCTGGCCAATTTTGGCTGCGGTGTTACAGACTATCACCTGGCTAAAACGTTCTGGCTTATGAATCGCCAACCATTGACCGGTTAAGCCACCCATAGAAATACCACAGAATGCTGCTTTTGCAATGTTCAAATGATCCAGTAGATTCACGACATCCTGCCCCAGCTGCTCCAAGCTATACGGGCCTTGTGGTGCAGATGATGCACCATGACCACGGGTGTCATAGCAGATTACGTAATGATCCTGCTGGAAATGTTCAATCTGTGGCTGCCACATGCTGTATTTGGTACCCAGTGAGTTGGAAAATATCAAGGCAGGTTTGTTGGCATCCCCAAAAGTCTGGTAATTAATCTGGGCATCATTTGATGTAAATGTTGGCATTTGTTATTCCTTTTATTTCCTTCTAAAAGTTCTTCCCTGAACAAGGCATAAGCACTGCTTAAGCCTTGTGCAAGAAAGGGAGGTTAGGAGGGATTTTTTAAACACGTTCAATAATCAGCGCGATACCTTGACCCACACCAATACACATAGAGCAGAGGGCATATTTACCGCCAGTCTGTTCCAGCTGGTTCAAGGCAGTGGTCACCAGACGGGCACCGGAAGCACCGAGTGGATGACCAATTGCAATCGCACCGCCATTTGGGTTTACATGCGCAGCATTATCTGGAAGGCCAAGGTCACGAGTCACGGCTAAGGCCTGTGCAGCAAAGGCTTCATTCAGTTCAATGACATCCATCTGATCTAGTGTCAAACCGGTCTGGGCCAGTAGCTTTCTAATCGCTGGTGCCGGACCAAAGCCCATAATGCGTGGTTCAACACCGACAACCGTTGAGCCAATAATTTTGGCACGCACTTCTAGGCCATATTCAGCAACAGCTTCATCAGAGGCAATCAGGAGTGCCGCTGCACCATCGTTAATGCCAGAAGCATTGCCGGCAGTCACCGTACCATCCGCTTTTACAACTGGTTTTAGCTTAGTTAAACCTTCTAGTGTCGTAGAAGCACGTGGATGTTCATCTGTATCAACAACCACAGGTTCGCCTTTACGCTGAGGAATCACTACCGGAATGATTTCATTTTTAAAGAAACCTTTGGCCTGTGCCGCTGCAGTACGTTGCTGGCTGGTCAGGGCAAACTTGTCTTGATCTTCACGGTTGACATTGAACTGTGCTGCCACATTTTCCGCAGTTTCCGGCATGGTTTCCACGCCATACAGTTCCTTCAGTTTCGGGTTGATAAAACGCCAGCCCATGGTAGTATCTTCAAGCTTTTGAGTACGGCCATAAGCGGTTTCAGACTTACCCATCACCAGCGGTGCACGTGACATGGATTCCACACCACCAGCCATAATCAGATCGGCTTCACCGGCTTTAATGGCACGAGCCGCAATGACTACCGCATCGAGTGATGAACCGCAAAGACGGTTAATCGTAGTTCCCGGTACCTGATAAGGCACTCCTGCGAGCAAAGCGGACATACGACCCACGTTGCGGTTATCTTCACCGGCCTGGTTGGCACAGCCATAGATGATGTCATCCACTTTTTCCCAGTTGATACTTGGGTTACGTTCCATCAAAGCCTTAATTGGAATCGCACCCAGGTCATCGGCACGGACAGGGGCCAGGCCACCGGCATAGCGGCCGAATGGGGTACGGATGGCATCGATAATATATGCATTTTTCATTGTTTCTATTTCCAGTTCTCTAATCCCTCCTGACCTCCCTTTGATAAAGGGAGGAGAGCTTCCGTCATATATTTTCGAAAGTCCCCCTTTCTTGCACATTGACTTAAAGCAGTGCTTAAGTCTTGTTCAGGGGATATAGGGGGATTTAATTTTCCTTTATTACTTAATCCTGTGTCGCATCAATCAATGTTGCACCCGTCATCGACTGCAATTCTTCAAATGACAGACCTTCAACTTTTTCAATCACTTTCATGCCTTCAGCCGTGACATCAATCACACACAGATCGGTATAAATACGGTCTACACATTTCAGGCCAGTGGCAGGATAAGTCAGTTCAGCCACGATCTTCGGTTCATCTTTTTTAGTGACATGATCGGTAGTGATAAAGACTTTCTTGGCACCGACGGCCAGATCCATCGCGCCACCGACAGCAGGAATTGCATCCGGTGCACCAGTATGCCAGTTGGCCAAGTCACCATTTTCAGCGACCTGGAATGCCCCCAAGACTGCGATATCTAAGTGACCACCACGCATCATCGCAAAAGAATCCCCATGATGGAAAAATGCACCTCCAGTCAGCATAGTCACAATTTCTTTACCGGCATTAATCAGCTCAGGGTCTTCTTCACCTTTGGCAGGTGGCGGACCGAAAGCCAGCAGGCCATTTTCAGAATGCAGGAAAACATCCTTGTCTGCTGGTAGATAGCTGGCAATCTTGGTCGGCAGGCCAATACCAAGGTTGACATAGGCACCATCCGGAATGTCCTGGGCAACACGTTCAGCAATCTGGTCACGGGTCAGTTTGTTATAGCTCATCAATCTTCTCCTTATCCGTAATTACTGTGCCGGTTGAACTTGAACAACGTGTTGAACAAAGATGCCTGGGGTGATGATGTGTTCCGGATCCAGCTCACCGAGCTCAACCACTTCAGCAACTTGGGCAATAGTCACATCTGCCGCCATCGTCATGATTGGACCGAAGTTACGCGCCGATTTACGGTAAACCAGATTGCCCCAGCGATCGCCTTTATGCGCCTTGATCAGGGCAAAGTCTGCTTTAATTGGATTTTCTAAAACGTAATCTTTGCCTTCATAATTCAGGGTTGGTTTGCCTTCCGCCAGCAAGGTGCCAAAACCAGTCGGCGTGTAGATTGGACCTAGTCCCATACCGGCAGCCTGAATACGGCAGGCAAGGTTGCCCTGAGGTACCAGTTCCAGTTCGATTTTTCCGGCACGGTACAGCTCGTCAAATACCCAGGAGTCAGACTGACGTGGAAAAGAACAGATGATTTTACGTACTGCACCGGTCTTCAGCAGTTTCGCCAGGCCATAGTCACCATTACCGGCATTATTATTAACGATCACCAGATCTTTGATACCCAGTTCGATCAGGCCATCAATCAGTTCTGCTGGCTGACCTGCTGTGCCAAAGCCGCCGATCATGATGGTCGAACCATCCTTGATCTGGGAAAGTGCTGCTTTCAGCGATAATGAACTTTTATCTATCATAATCTTGTCCTTGCATGTCCTAATCTGATGAAGGGCTATTACTTATTTTGAATCTGAAGCAACAGCAGTGAGGGTAGCAGGCCTTTTCTTTGTCAGGAGAAAATGAGCCAAAAGGCCGATACAGATGCCCCAGAACACTGAGCTCAGGCCGAGTACACTCATGCCTGAGGCAGTTGCTAAAAATGTAATTAGGGCGGCTTCGCGCTGCTGTTCGGTTTGCATGGCAACTGTCAGGTTGGTCGAAATCGCACCCAATAAGGCCAGTCCAGCCAGTGCTGCAATCAGTTCTTTCGGGAACAGACTGAACAGCATCACGATACTGCCTGCAAACAGGCCACCTAAAATGTAAAACAGGCCATTACATACACCTGCGATATAACGTTTTTCTGGTAATTCGTGCGCATCTTTGCCTATGCAAAGTGCTGCAGTAATTGAACCCAGAACTGTGGTAATACCACCAACCCAGGCCACTGCCAGAGAGGTAATACTGGCTATGGTAATAATGGGTTTGGCCGAGACTTGATACCCGCTGATTTTTAATAAGCTCATCCCTGGCAAAAACTGACCAGACAGGCTGACCAGAATCAGGGGGAGTGCCAGGTTAAAGGTCGATGACCAGGTCCATTCCGGCTGAATCAGTTGCGGAATGGCCAGATTGAAGTCCATGCTGACTGGCTGAAACTGACCGAGAATCAGGCTTAAACAGACACCAGCCGCCAATACCCATAACATGGCATAACGGGGATTCAGTCGTTTGGCGACTAAAAACACCAGCAACATGCCAAGTACGATCACGGGCATATTGTCTGTGGCACTAAACAGGCCCAAACCGAAATTCACCAGAATGCCGGCCATCATTCCTGCGGCAACCGCTTGTGGAATCAGCGCCAGCAATTTATCGAAATAGCCACTAATGCCAATTACAAACAGCACCACAGCCGTAGTGATATAGGCTGCAATCGCTTCATTCAGTGAAATATCGGGAAATAAGGTCACTAAAAGCGCTGTACCAGGAGCTGACCAAGCCATCACAATCGGCACTTTGAACCTGGTGGATAAATAAATACTGGAAACAGCAGCACCTATGGAAATCCCCCAGATCCAGGAAATCATCATGGCTGCAGACACTTGTGCCTGCTGGGCCGCCTGGAAAAAAATAATCAGGGGACCGGCATAAGAAATCAGTACTGCTAAAAATCCTGCAACAGTGGCTGAAATCGACCAATCATTTTTTAAGGTTTGAAACAGGTGACTCATTGGCAATATGCCTCCTTGCGTCTAGCAATGATCCTGTTGATCTGTTGTGGATCTGGATTAACCCAGATCGCCACCACCGACAGGTACTACCGTACCGGTCATATAGGACGATTCATCCGAAGCCAGGAATAAAATGGCATTCACTTGTTCCTGAATCGTGCCGTAACGTCCCAGGAAAGTACGGTCAATAGTTTGATCCACCACTTGCTGCATCCATACTTTTTCAGTTTCCGTTAATGGATTGGCATTACGTGGAACCTTACGTGGCGGTGCTTCGGTACCACCCGTTGCAACGGCGTTGACACGAATCCTGTCTTTGGCATGTTCAAAGGCAAGAGCAGCAGTCAAGCCGTTAACTCCACCTTTAGAAGCCGAATAAGGCACCCGGTTAATGCCACGGGTTGCAATTGACGATACGTTTACAATGGTGCCATGCTGCTGCTTGATCATTTGCGGTAGCACTGCACGGCAGCACCACATGGTTGGGAACAATGAGCGGTTCACTTCTTTGATGATTTCTTCTTCAGAAAATTCTTCAAAAGGTTTCATCCAGATCGCACCGCCAACATTGTTGATCAGCACATCAATACGTCCATAGGTCTCTAGTGCTTTGGCTATGACAGCTTCGGCACCGGCATAGGTTTCCAGATTGGCCTTGACAATAATGGCATCACCGCCAGCCGCTTCGATTTCTGCCAGGGCTTCCTGCACATAGTCCGAAATATCGGCCAATACTACTTGTGCGCCTTCAGCAGCAGCCTGGATGGCTACACCGCGGCCGATGCCTTGGGCAGCACCGGTCACGATCACGACTTTATTTAAAAATCTTTGACGTTCGGTCATGTCGAAATATCCTCAATCAGTTGGCAGAGAATTTTTCAAACAGGAAGCTGGCAGGTTTGACACCTTCCGCATCCAGCCAACCGCGAACTGCTTCAACCATGGGTACCGGACCACACAGGTAGATATCGACATCGCCACCATTTAACCATTCATTTTCAATATGACCGGTCACATAACCTTTACGCTCATGTGTAGATTCTGGATTTGCGACCACCGTGCGATATTCGAACCATGGGAATTTGTCCTGTAGTTCATTCAGCTTTTCAATTGCGACCAGGTCAAAGTCATTGGTCACTCCAAAGACCAGACGTACTGGATGTTCAGACCCTTTTTCTTCCAGTACCTGTAACATCGACATAAATGGTGCGATGCCTGTACCACCTGCCAGCATCAATACTGGACGGGTCACATTACGCAGATAGAAGCTGCCGAATGGACCGGTAAAGATCATTTTGTCACCCGCTTTTGCATCAGCGCTGAGGAAACTCGACATTTTGCCGTTCGGCACATTGCGCACCACGAAACCGGTTAAACGGTTGCCCGGCTTAGAGCTGAATGAATAGGAGCGGGTTTCGTTAGTGCCTGGAATGCCGACATTGACATATTGTCCGGCCAGAAAATGGATATCTGGTTGACCAGCATCGAGTTGAATATCAAAGGTAATTGTGGAATCAGACAGATTTTCTACACGGGCCAACGTACCTTGAAATGCGTGAATCTCGGTTTTGCAGACATCAGATGAGGCCTGGATCTGGAACACGGCATCCGAAGTCGGCTTACATTGGCAAGCCAGAATAAATCCTTCTGCAGCTTCTTCTGGAGTTAGTGCATCTTCAATATACATTTCTTCAGGCATGTCATACGCACCTGATTCACAAAAAGCGCGGCACGTTCCACATGCACCGTCACGGCAATCTAGAGGGATATTGATCTTTTGACGGTAAGCTGCATCGGACAGGGTTTCGCCTTGGGCAACACTAATAAAACGTGTAACGCCATCTTCAAATTGGAGTGCAACATTGTGGTTTGACATGGCTGAATATCCTATATAAATCTTTGAAACTTAGCCTTTCAGCCATATTTCCCTGGCTGAAAGGCTTTTTGACCTTGCTGTCGAAACAGTCTTAGAGGTGATAAATGTCGATAACCTGGTTGATGTAATCGTTTTTCAGCACCACGTATTTGCTTAAAATCTGTGGTTTTTCGCCTGAAAAATCGATCACATAACGAGACATACCAAAGTAGCTGTAACTGGTTTTGTAACGGAAACTCAGGGTATTCCAGTTAAAGCGCACAGTGACCTTGTCACCATCACGTTCCACAATTTCAATATTGCAGATGTTGTGGCTGGTACGGGTATCCGGCATGGTGGCAGATGAACGTTCTGTCTTGATCCGGAACACACGGTCTTCCAGGCCCTGACGGTCAGGGTAGTAGATCAGTGAGATTTCAGACTGTGGATCTTCAGTCAGACGGTCATCATCATCCCAAGCTGGCATCCAGAAAGAAGCAGTAGGGGCGTAGCACTGTAACCAGTCATCCCATTGCTCATCATCTAAAAAGCGGGCTTCCTGATACAGGAACTGTGCAATATTTTCTAAAGTGATGTCGCTCATGCGGTTTCTCCTTCAGTGCTTGCAGCAATTTCTTTTTCGGTCGCAATGCCTTTTTTGATCAGTTCTAGCCAGTACTGGTGTTGTGCCAGATATAAGCCTTCATCTTCAGTTTTAATGCCGGACAGTTTTGGTTTCAGGCCAATTTCATTGGCTGCATCATCGGGCCCTTGAATCCAGTGCTTAGAACCACGACACATGTCATTCCATTCCAGCGCGATCCCGGCATAACCAGCCTGACAGGCACGGAATTCTTCCAGATCGTCCGGCGTTGCCATACCAGAAGCATTAAAGAAATCTTCATACTGACGGATACGGCGAGTGCGTGCTTCCGGCTCTTCACCGACAGGACCGATACAGTAAATAGTCACTTCAGTCTTATCGACAGAGATCGGACGCAGGACACGAATTTGTGAGCCGAACTGATCCATGAAGTAAACGTTTGGATAAATACACAGGTTACGTGAACGCTCGATCATCCATTTCGCCATGGCTTCGCCATAACGCTCGGTATATTCATCTTTCTTGGCAAAGTTTGGACGGTCTTCTGGATTGGCCCATTGAGTCCAAAGCAGCATGTGACCATGTTCAAAGCCGTAAGAACCACCGCCTTGTTTGCCCCATGAACCTGCGCTCATGGCACGAATATTATCGCCAGCTTCTTTTTCCTTACGTTGCTGAGTCGTTGCAGCATAGTTCCAGTGCACGGCAGAGACGTGATAACCATCGGCCCCGTTTTCTGCAGTCAGCTTCCAGTTACCTTCATAGGTATAAGTCGATGAACCACGTAAAACTTCCAGGCCTTGCTCAGACTGACCCACGATCATGTCGATGATCTTCATGGCTTCACCCAGGTATTCTTCCAGAGATGGAACATCAGGACTCAGGCTGCCAAACAAGAAGCCTTTGTAATTTTCAAAACGGGCTACTTTTTTCAGGTCATGAGAACCGTCTTGGTTAAAGCAATCTGAATAGCCTGCATCAGCCGGGTCTTTCACTTTTAACAGCTTGCCCGAGTTATTAAATGTCCAGCCATGGAATGGGCATGTATAGGTTGCTTTATTACCACGTTTGTAGCGGCAGAGCTGTGCACCGCGGTGTGAGCAGGCATTGATCATGGCATTCAGTTCGCCATTACGATTGCGTGCAATGATGATTGGCTGACGGCCAATATGGGTTGTGTAGTAATCGTTGTTATTGGGAATTTGGCTCTCATGGGCCAGATAAACCCAGTTTCCTTCAAAAATGTATTTCATTTCCAGATCAAATAGGGCTTGATCAGTAAATACGGAACGGTGCAGTTTAAATTCACCAGATTCAAAATCATCGACCAGTAATTCATCAATACGGTCTAAATGGCTGGTGTTAATTACAGGAATACGAGGCATGTCCAGTCTCCGACTTTCCAAGGAGGGGAAGTCATCGGGATGTTGCTCAGACTGACATCCCGATTCCATTTTGAATTAAGCGCTTGCGCGACGACGTTCTACTTCAGTGCTTGGCGCTGCAGCTTGGTCTTTAACCAGTTCAATATTGAACTGGATATGTTTGAATGGACCATTTAAACCGCGGCGTGCGATTTCAGCTTCATCGGTTACATCATCAGCAGTTGCGACCAGACCATCACGTGTGGCGAATGCAAAGTCATCCCACAGGTATTGATCGCCTTCGATGTTGAACTGTGTGGTTAACTTGCGGTAACCCGGTGCAGATACGAAGTAATGCACATGAGACGGGCGGTTACCGTGACGACCTAATTTGTCCAGTACGAACTGGGTAGTACCTTCAGGTGGGCAGCCATAACCGACCGGCATAGTGGTCAGCGCCACATATTTACCGTCTTGATCGGTAAAGATAGAGCGGCGCAGGTTAAAGTCAGATTGCGACTTGTCAAAGAACGAATAGTTGCCTAGGCTGTTGGCATGCCAGACTTCAACTTTTGCACCTTCAATGATGTTGCCGTCAGTATCGGTCACTGTGCCTTCAATAATCAGGGTCGGAATTTTGCCTTCTTCAGAACCGTCATCCATACGCGCAAAACCAACCGACTCAGGTGCACCTGCAACATACAGCGGGCCTTCGATGGTACGTGGTGTACCACCTGTAATGCCTGCTTTGGCATCTGCTTCATCCGCGCGTAAGTCTAAGTAATGTTCCAGACCAAGACCTGCAGCCAGTAAGCCTAATTCATTAGCTTGACCTGCATCAGTAAAGTATTCCAGACCTTTCCAGAGTTCAGTCTGAGAAATATCAAGATCTTCAATAGCCTGGAAAAGATCACCTAATAAACGTACAATAACTTGTTGTACACGCTCATCTACTGGTCCTGTCGCTGTATCGACATTCATTTTTTTAACCAGTGCATCAATTTCTTGGCGGTTCATACTATTGCTCCTAAAGTATGTTTTCATATTTTAGTGGCGCATGTTTTAGCATTCATTTGGCTGGCTAAATCTTGCTGGCCACAAGTCCTTTTGGATTACCCTCAGGTGTATGGGGGGAAGGATTTTTTTTATTTCCATTCCCGAATTTATTCATTACTTGTCATCATCCCGAATCGATGATGGATGGCGGTTCAATGCGATAACTTCGATGTTCATATACGGATAGAGCGGCAAGCCCTGTAGCAAGTTGTGCAACTCTTCATTGCTTTCAACCTCAAAAATACTGATGTTCGAATACTGCCCGGTGATACGCCAGATATGACGCCACTTACCCTGACGTTGCAGATCCTGTGAATAGGCTTTTTCGACAGCCTTAATTTCATTGGCCTGTTCAAACGGCATATCTTTTGGAATGTTGACGTCCATTCGTACTTGGAAAAGCATGGGATTCTCCTGGAATTATTGACGACGCAAGTTGTCAATTTTGTTTTCATCCAACTCAATACCCAGACCTGGTCCTTTCGGAATCTCAAGTTCAAAGTTTTGATACTGGAGTGGGGTTTTTAAAATATCTTCAGTCAGTAGCAGGGGGCCAAACAGTTCGGTGCCATAAGCGAGACTTTCAAAAGTCGAGAAGGCATGGGCAGAGGCGATCGTGCCCACCGGGCCTTCCAGCATGGTGCCGCCATACAGATCGATGCCTGCCAGCTGTGCCACTTTTGCAACTTCACAGCCTTCAATCAGGCCACCAGACTGCGCCACTTTGACTGCAAAAACTGATGAGCCATGCTGACGTGCGATCTGATAGGCAGACTGCGGACCCATCAAGGATTCATCCGCCATGATGGCGATATCAAAACGCTGGGTCAGACGTCGCATTGCATCCAGATTGTCAATGGCGCACGGCTGTTCAATCAGATCAATGCCGCCGTCCTGGAGTAACTGAATGCCTTTAATCGCGTCCAGCTCTGACCAAGCACGGTTGACATCAACACGGATCGAAATGTCTTTGCCCAATGCCTGTTTAATGGCAAGCACATGTTCAACATCCTGTTCCACTGGACGAGAACCAATTTTCAGTTTGAAAATATTGTGGCGTTTGGCCGCAATCATTTTCTGAGCTTCAGCAATGTCTTTCTCGGTATTGCCAGATGCCAGTACCCACAGCACTGGTACGCTGTTACGTAAATGTCCACCTAGAATTTCACTCAGTGGCTGGTTCAGACGTTGTGCCTGAATATCCAGTAGCGCAGTTTGAATGGCACATTTGGCAAAACGGTTACCATTAATATTCTTTTTGATGGCTCGTAATGTCTGTGCGACATTCAAACCCGATAATGTTTTCAGAAGCGGTGCAAAGTAAGTCTCAATATTCACTTTGACACTTTCTGGGCTTTCTTCACCGTAGCCTAAACCGCCAATAGTGGTGGCTTCGCCCCAACCCACATAGCCGTCTTCGGTGGTGATTTTGACCAGGACCAGTGTCTGGGTTTGCATGGTTGCGACAGCCATCTTGTGAGGACGGATCGTCGGTATTTGAACCAGCAAGGTTTCAACTGACTTATACATAATTACGCTTCACATTCTTGCTTTAATGTTTTGACTTGATATACCTTAAAAGAATAATTTTAATTGGTCTAAGATCGATTTAGCATTTTTTTATACTTTAAAGGTATGCAGGAATATGGAACTCAGGCATTTGCGTTACTTTGTCGCAGTCGTCGAAGAACAAAGTTTTACCAAGGCGGCAGAAAAACTGTTTATTGCTCAACCACCTTTAAGCAGACAGATACAAAATCTGGAACAGGAACTGGATATTCAGCTCTTTGAAAGAGGTAGCCGACCGCTTAAGACCACAGAAGCAGGTCAATTCTTCTACCAGCATGCGGTTAAACTTTTGTCTAATGCGGAAGAAATCAAATCGATGACCAAGCGGATTGGTATCGCGGATCGCACCATTAGTATTGGTTTTGTTGGCTCGTTATTGTTCGGTTTGCTATCACGTATTGTGTTTTTATTTAAGCAGCAACATCCCCAGCTCAAAATTGAGATGGTTGAAATGAATACTTCAGAGCAGATTCAGGCACTTAAGGAAGGGCGGATTGATGTCGGTTTTGGACGCTTGAGAATTTCAGATCCAGCAGTGAAACGGGTGTTGCTGCGTGAAGAAAGACTCATGGTCGCTGCGCATTCCAGCCATTTTTTTTCGCAACGAGATGGCGTGAACCTGGCTGAACTGGTGGATCAGCCACTCTTTTTATACCCGAATAATGGTAAGGCTAATTTTTCTACCCAGGTGCGCGGTATATTTTCCGAGTATGGACTAGAGCCGAAAAATATCCGTGCAGTCAGTGAATTGCAACTGGCGCTGGGTTTTGTGGCTGCTGGAGAGGGTGTTTGTATCGTGCCGGAAAGTGCCCAGAATATTCGTCTGGCACATTTAAACTTTATCCCTTTATTAGATGAATTTGCGGTCAGTCCGGTCTTTATGGCGATTCGTAACATGGATGAAAGTGAATATATTCGTTATCTGTTTGATGCGGTCTATCAGGTCTATGATCTTGAAGCGATTAAATATGATCGTGCGGTGTTTTAAACAAGATTAAAAACTTTTTAGATGCTATATAAAATAGGTGAAATTATTATTTAATGACTGAATTAAAGTCGTTTTATTTGGATGAATATCATTAAGGCATAGTAAATAAAGCCTTTTCTTGAAGGCAGACTTTATAGGTATAGAAGTATGCCTATTCAGTTTTGGACATTTATGGATATCTTCTGCATTGTGAATCTCATAAATTGAACTTCACAATTAGGAGGTGAAGATGTCTACAAATAAAGTGAATATAAATACGCTGATCGATGAAGCAAAGTTCACACCTTTTCATTGGGGCGTCCTGATCTGGTGTTTGCTGATCATTATTTTTGACGGTTATGACCTGGTGATTTACGGCGTAGCGTTACCGCTACTGATGCAGGAATGGTCACTCAGTGCAGTACAGGCCGGCATGTTAGCCAGCACCGCCTTGTTCGGTATGATGTTCGGAGCCATGAGCTTCGGGACCTTATCGGATAAACTGGGACGTAAAAAAACCATCATGATCTGTGTCGCGATCTTTAGTGGTTTTACGTTTATCGGTGCCTTTGCAACATCACCTGTCGAATTCGGAATTCTACGTTTTCTTGCCGGACTTGGTATTGGTGGTGTGATGCCCAACGTCGTTGCCCTGATGACGGAATACGCACCGAAGCGGATTCGCAGCACGCTGGTTGCTTTAATGTTTAGTGGTTATGCGATCGGCGGCATGACATCTGCCTTACTTGGCGCATGGCTGGTGCCACAGTTTGGCTGGAAAATCATGTTTTTACTTGCGGGTACTCCTTTACTGTTCCTGCCGATACTCTGGAAATATTTACCAGAATCATTGATGTATCTGACTAATAAGCAGCAGACTGCTCAAGCGCAAAGCATTATTCAGAAAATCTCACCAACACAGGTAATTGGATCTGACACCCAGTTTGTTCTGAATGAAGTGCAAAAAGGCGATGAAGCACCTTTAAAAGCATTATTCCAGCAAGGTCGCACATTTAGTACCTTTATGTTCTGGCTGGCGTTTTTTATGTGTCTATTAATGGTTTATGCACTAGGCAGCTGGTTACCAAAACTGATGATTCAAGCCGGATATTCACTGGGTGCGAGCATGATCTTTCTGTTTGCCCTGAATATTGGCGGCATGATCGGGGCTATCGGTGGGGGTTATCTGGCAGACCGTTTCCATATCAAAAAAGTACTGGCCATCATGTTTCTTTGCGGGGCAGCTTCTTTAATCCTGCTCGGTTATAACAGTCCGCAATTCGTGCTTTATAGCTTGATTGCAGTGGCCGGTGCAGCAACCATTGGTTCTCAAATTCTGCTTTATACCTTCGTGGCACAATATTATCCATCGACGGTGCGTTCCACCGGCATGGGTTGGGCTTCCGGAATTGGGCGTATCGGTGCGATCGTTGGACCGGTATTGACAGGTGCTTTACTCACCATGAATTTACCGCATCAAATGAACTTCTTTGCAATTGCGATTCCCGGTTTGATTGCTGCGCTGGCAATTTTCCTGGTGAACTTAAAAATGTCTGTAGAAGGTCAAGCCCTTGCTACACCTGATATTCGTACTGATTCTCTCGCTGAAAAAGCAAGTTAATGGATTAAATATCAATTAATAAAGAAAACAATTCTAATGATAGAGATCGCCATCGTAAGCGGTGGTGATCTGTTGCTAGAATCGAGACGCATAATAAAAAAGTGAGTTTAGGATGAACACGGAACAATTATTTAATAATCAAACAATCACATTAAAACGTACGGTTCTGATGAGCATGATGGCAATGAGTTTAGGGGGCCTTAGCTTGTCTACCCAGGCACAAACTCCAGCTCAGTCCAATCAGCAGGAAATTGAGCAGTTGCGTCAAGAGGTTCAAGCTTTACGTGCCTTGATTGAACAGCAGCAGACTCAGACAGCTGCTGTGACTGCACCTGTAGCGGCAACGCCGGCATCTGCAAATACAGCAGTAGCTCCTACAAGCAAACCTGTGATGAAAATTGCCAGTGGGGCCGAGTTTAATTTATATGGAAATATTCGTGCTGATGCCTCTTATCAGGCTGAAGGCGGTGCAGCGACACGTATGTATAACCAGATTAATGCGGTACCTCTAGGCACAGGTGAACGCAGTGATGAGTTTAAGTCCACGCTTTCAGCCACCCGTTTAGGGATGGATTTTAAAGCGCCCGTGGGTGCTGGGGATAAGGCCTTAAGTGGTAAGGTTGAGGTCGATTTCCTGGGTGGAGCTGGTTTTGATAACCTGCGTATCCGTCATGCCTATATCAGCTATGCTGACTGGTTAATTGGTCAAACCTGGTCAAACTTTGCAACTCCGGACTATATACCTGAGACGGTAGATGCACTGGTTTATGCCGGTGGTTCAATTAAACGGACACCTCAGATTCGTCATACCAGTACTTTGAGTCCAGCGACTAATCTGGTGCTTGCAGTAGAAGATCCGAAAGATGCGACCATTACGGGAATCAAACAGCGTTTACCTGCCTTAACAGCACGCTTAAACCACAAATTTGCGGATAATCTTTCTGTCAGCGCGCGTGCGATGGGGAATGAAAAACGCGTGAATGAAGATGAAAAAACTGCATGGGGTGTAGGTGTAGGCGCGAAATACGAGTTTGTTCCAGGCACCAGCCTTAAGGCAGATTATTATCATGTCAAAGGTGATAGCAGTTTTGTCTCTTACGCCAATCCAGGTGTCGTTACAGCTGCTAATGGAGATCTTCTACAGAGTGAATTCGACTCAATTACAGTCGGTCTAACGCAGCAGTTTAATGATAAATTGCGTGGCACAGTAGGCTATGGTTATATGAATTTCGACCAAGATAATGGATATCTTGCTGCTCCTGGCCTGAATCTAACAGCAGTGAACAAAGACCTTTGGCAGGCTTGGGCCAATGTGTTCTATAATCCTACAAAACCGCTGAGTTTTGGCCTGGAATATGTCTATGGCGAACGTGAAGCATTGGGTGCTGCATCAAATGGCAGTACAAAAGGTGAAGATAACCGAGTGAATGCCGTTGCAATTTACAGTTTCTAAGCTCTAGCGATTTACATAAGAAACTTAAAGCGTGGATGAATTAATCCACGCTTTTTGCATGATTCAGGATCACCTTTGCCAGCACATCGACAACGTTTTCTATCTCAGAGGTCCAGTCAAATGAACAGTTCAGGCGAATATAATTCTGGCTGGTATGTTCCGGTTTAAACAGCAAAGCAGGAGCAATGGCAATATTTTGCTGAATCAGCTGTTCATATAAAACCTGGCCATCCAGCTGTTCCGGCAATTTGATCCAGAGAAAATAGCCACTAGAATAATAATAAATTTCACAGACTGAATCTAAACGCGATTTAAGTTCCTGATAAAACTTTTGCTTATACTTTTCTAGCTGCTGTCTTAAATGGCGCAAATGCTTTTCATAATGATGATGGGACAGAAAATCGACCAGTGCATTTTGTAATAGCGGACTAACAGTCAAAGTACTCATGAGCTGTAAATGCTGGATTGCATCAGAAAATGGGCCAGCGAAAACCCAGCCGACCCGCGCACCCATGCCCAAGGTTTTGGAAAATGAAGAGCAGTGCAATACCCGTTGATGCTGATCAAAATATTTTACGGAAACCGGTTTATGAGCACCGTAATTGAGTTCCTGATAGACATCATCTTCAATCAGATATACCTGATATTCATTCAACAGTTCCGCAATTCTTTGCTTGATCTCTGAATTTACCGTAAAGCCAATCGGATTATGCACATTCAGCATCAGCCAGCAAACTTTGATCGGGTACTGTTTAAGTGCTTGTTCAAATGATTCCAGGTCAAAACCAAACTGTGAATGCTCAGGGATTGTGATGACTTGCAGGCCTAAACGTTCAGCCGCCTGCCAGGCACCATAAAAAATGGTTTGCTGCAGCAGGATAAAATCACCAGGTTGAGTCAAAGCCTGTAAAGACAGATTAAGGGCTTCCAATGCACCAGAAGTAATGACAATGTCATCCGAAGTGCAGTTTATGCCTTGTAACTGATAGCGGTTGGCAATCAGTTGGCGTAATTCCTGATTACCCGGTGGCATATGATTTTGATGGCTATAACTGCTTTTTCTTTTGCTATGCTGCGCCAGAATCTGCATAAACCGGCTGTTATATAACAGTTCAGCATTTGGAAAAGCTGAACCAAAAGGCGCAATATTTGGGGTTTGCAGTGACTTTAAATAATTAAATACCACAGAGTTGATTTTAATTTTGGAATTTAAGCCAATTTGTACCGCAGGTTCTTTGCTGTTATAGGTTTGAGGTCGCTCCGCAATATAGTAGCCAGATTTATCTTTGGCATAGACTAATCCTTGCGATTCAAGCACCTGATAGGCATTAAGCACCGTCATCAGGCTATAGCCGGACAGTTCAGTCTGTTCCCGCAATGAAGGTAATTTGTCATGCGCCTTCCATGCGCCATTTTCAATCATCTGGCGAATATTCTGGGCCAGCTTTTCAGATTTGAACATAAGAAAATAAAATCTAAACTGTACTAGTATAATCAGGATTATATTATGAATAAGTTGTTAAAATATAACAAATGAAGAAAAACAGTGGCTAACTGTTATATTTTTTTTAATGAATATTGTATCTATACAGCTGATTTAGGTCTGCTGATAATAAAGCTCATAACGCCAGACCAACCTATGGGTGATCATATGAATTCAGAAGACAACAAAGCACCAAAATATGCGGATAGCAGTATTTCTGATGCAGCATTCAAGAAGATGATTCTCTGGTTTGCACTTTATGCCGGTTTATTCTGCCTAGGCGTTATCTTTGTAGTAAATGCAGACAAAATTATGATGAGCGGCTTTTAAAATTCTCTCCCTGAACACTATCATCGCCCCAATCTAAATTGGGGCTTTTTTTATGGCACACATTACCAGTTTTATTTTCTGCTTTTTTTCTGCATCCACTTTATGGCTTTGTCACAATTTGATACTCACAAAGTCAGATTTCCTTGCTAGATTCAGACTGTTTGATGATAAAAATGAATACAGGCTTTTCGCCAGCGCATCATACAGAAATAACAACGATATAACAGATGGACAAATAACAAGCATAAAGGAGTGAAGCATGCTCGGAAATATGATGTTCCAGCCCTTACTGATCAGCAGCATGATTGAACATGCCGGCCGTTATCATGCCGATACCGAGATCATTTCTAAAAATACTGATACCAGCATTAAAAAGACCAATTGGGGAGAGATCCGGGAAAACTCGAAACGTTTTGCCAATGTATTACAGCAATTCGGTCTGACACTCGGCGACCGGGTTGCAACCATTGCCTGGAATAATCATCGACATCTAGAATGTTGGTATGCCATTTCGGGAAGTGGACTGGTTTGCCATACCATTAACCCGCGCTTATTTCCGGAACAGCTGGTATTTATTATCAATGATGCTGCCGATCGGGTACTGCTGTTTGATAAAACCTTTGCACCTTTGATTAAAGCCGTCAAACCGTTATTAAAAACTGTAGAACAGTATATCTGTCTGGATGCTGAAGATTCCGCGATTCGTGAAGCCATTCCGGAAGTTCAGTTTTATGATGATTTGCTTGCCCAGCAATCTGCAGAATTTGACTGGCCTGAACTGGATGAAAATACAGCGAGTTCACTGTGTTATACCTCCGGTACGACCGGAAATCCAAAAGGGGTTTTATATAGTCATCGTTCAACAGTATTGCATAGTTACGCCATTATCATGCCGGATTCCCTGAATGTGGCAGCGCGTGACATCATGCTGCCGGTGGTACCAATGTTCCATGTCAATGCCTGGGGAACCCCATATGCCGCTGCCATGGTCGGTTGTACCTTGGTGCTGCCGGGGCCGGGCCTGGATGGAGCCAGTCTGGTCAATCTGATTGATACGTATAAAGTATCTGTAGCTTTAGGCGTTCCAACGATCTGGCAAGGGCTGATTGCGGCTGCCCAGCAAAGTGGTTCAAAACTGGAAAGCCTGAAACGGAATGTGGTCGGTGGTTCTGCCTGCCCACCGGCGATGCTGAAAACCTTTAAAGAGCAGTTTAACTGCGAAACCATTCATGCCTGGGGGATGACTGAAACCAGCCCACTCGGTAGTGCCAATCAGCTAAAAACCAAACACCTTGATCTGGCGGATGAAGAAAAAATGCAGATTCGTCTGTCTCAAGGTCGTCCACCGTTTGGCGTTGATTTACGTTTAACCGATGAAGAAAAAGGAACTCAGGAAATTGCCCGAGATGGTGAAACCATAGGGAATCTACAAATTAAAGGGCACTGGATCATTGATCATTATTTCGGCAAGGAAGAATCTGCACTCACAGCAGATGGCTGGTTTGATACCGGAGATATTGCTACCTTAAATGAAGATGGCTTTATGAAGCTGTGTGATCGCTCCAAAGATCTGATCAAGTCAGGCGGTGAATGGATCTCTTCAGTCGATCTTGAAAATATGGCCATGGGACATCCTGAAATTGCCATGGCTGCCGTGATTGCGGCACAGCATCCTAAATGGGATGAGCGTCCCGTTCTAATTGCAATTAAAAAGCCAGAGAGTCATGTGAGTGAAGCCGAAATTCTGGATTACTATGCGGACAAGGTCGCAAAATGGCAGATCCCGGATCGCGTGATTTTTGTAGATTCTATTCCATTAAGTGGAACCGGCAAGATGCTGAAAAAAGACCTGCGTGAACTTTATGGTTCTATCTTGCTCGAACAGGCCGTAGGTTAAGCTATTTTTTTAAAAGGTAAATTTTTGCCTTTTTAACTCACCCAATATTTAAAACAGAAACTGATCTCTTATATAGAGGTCAGTTTTTTATGTGTTTTTGCTAAAAATATACAGACCAAAAAAGCAATTTATTCAGTTCATACAGTTTTAACAGCACTTTCTGGCTAGGATTGTCTTACAAAAAGCTCAACAATGGTTTTTAAACACATAATTTGACCTACATTGACATGGTGTGAGCTTCAGAATTCTTTATTCTAGACTACATAATAAATAGACAGTTGTACATTAATGCTGTCTGCGGAATAGAGGGGGATAAAAATGACAAGTATGACAACCTACAAGCCGCATTGGATTCGTGAAGATTTCATTGATTTTGTTGGTGAAAAAATCCATCCAACCTGGGCACTCAAAAAAGTCAAAGCATCGATCGTGAATATTCAGGCGGTCAGCCCGGACTTTTTCAAAATCCAGTTACGTCCAAATTATAACTTTAATCGCGGGTCATTTCAGGCCGGTCAAAATATCGCGGTGACTCTGCGTCTGGATGGAGTACGGCATCAACGTCATTATTCTATCGTGACCATTTTAAAAAATGGTGATGTGATTATTGCAGTCAAGCAGCAAGGTAAAGTGTCGCGTGCCCTAATTTTATTGCAACTGGGTGCAGTGGTCGAGCTGTCTCAGCCACAGGGCGAATTTACCTTATTAAACTCTCCTAAACCGATTCTATTTCTGGCATCAGGCAGTGGCATTACAGCAATTTATTCCTTATTGCAAAAAGCAGTCGTGCAGTTTCAGCATCGGATTGACCTGATCTATTTCACCCGTGATGATGCATTTCATGCCGAGATCAAAACCTTGGCGTTGATGCATCCTCATCTGAAATATCATCATTTTAATACAGTCGAGCATAAGCAGCATCTGAGCCAGCAATTGCTAAACAAGCTGGTACCAGATTTTGAACAGCGTGAAATCTATGCCTGTGGTTCCGCGGGAATGATGAAAACTGCACTCAAGATTGCCGATAAACTGGCGGTGAAATCCAGCTTTCATTCTGAATATTTCCAGATTGCAATGGATGAAAAAGCGAAAGCACAGCCTGTACAGTTTTTAAGATCGCAGCAGGAATTCCAGGCAGAATCTAATCTGCTGGAAAGTGCAGAACAGGCGGGTCTTCGTCCAGCGCATGGTTGTCGTATGGGCATTTGTAATACTTGCTCATGTACCAAAGTCAGCGGTTCGGTGAAAAACATGCTGACGGGTGAGATCGACCACGGCAGCAATACTCCAATCAAACTTTGTATTTCACAGGCCGTCAGTCCTGTGGTGATTAATTTATAAGCTATTTTAACCATTACTAAACGAATAAGAAGGTGCTCCCATGAATATGCAAATTGATTTTAAAAAACACAGTAAATCTCAATTTTTAAGCCCGGAACAGGTTGAAGAGTTCGGCGCCAAGGTTGATGCTATCCGCCGTGAAGTAATGGAAGATTTGGGCGAGAAAGACGCAGAATATATTTATAAAATCCGTAATTTTGTACGTTATAGCGAGATTGCTTCCCGCGGCATGTTAATGTTTGCAGGCTGGTTGCCACCAGTATGGTTAGCGGGCACAGGCTTATTGGGTATCTCGAAAATCGTGGAAAATATGGAACTTGGCCATAACGTAATGCACGGCCAGTTCGACTGGATGAATGATCCAAGTTTGAATGGTTCTACTTATGATTGGGATACTATTTCCACTGGGGATGACTGGAAATACACCCATAACTATATTCACCACACTTATACCAATATTGTTGGTATGGATCACGATGTCGGTTATGGTCTGATCCGTGTCAGTGAATCTCAGCCGTGGGAACTACGCTTTATCTGGAATATTCCTTTAACCATTCAGTTGATGGTGTTCTTTGAATGGTATGTGGGTGTACAGCATTTGCATCTGGAAGATGTGATTGCTTATAAAGCCAAAACCTGGAAACAGGTCTGGGAAGAAGCAGCACCTTTACGCAAAAAAATGCGTCGTCAGGTCCTGAAAGATTATGTATTTTTCCCGATTATTGCCGGTCCAAATGCGATTCCAGTATTTACGGGAAATGCGGTTGCCAATGTGATTCGTAGCCTATGGGCGTCTGCGGTGATCTTCAATGGACATTTCACTGAAGATGCAGAAACCTTTGAAATGGACAATACCGACAATGAAACCCGTGCGGAATGGTATCTGCGTCAGATCCGTGGTTCGAGCAACTTCAGTGGGGCGAACTGGTTGCATATTCTGAGTGGTAATTTAAGCCATCAGATTGAGCATCACCTGTTTCCCGATATGCCAGCAAACCGTTATGCCGAAGTAGCACCAAAAATCAAAGCCTTATGTGCCGAGTACGGGATTCACTATAACGAAGCTAGCTTTGTGAAGCAGTTCTCGACTGTATGGGTCAGACTGGCGAAATGCTCACTGCCAAATGAATGGAATCAGCAAATTGCAGAAAAAACTCATGCAGTTAAATCGGTGTTTCGTTACTTTAAATCTAAGCTTGTAAATTAATTTTTTAAGGTTTCTCTATTATCCAGTTTGGTACTCCTCAATAGATTTGGATGGTCTATTGAGGATTTTTTTATCTGTTAAAAAGTGCTCAGTTCACACGAATTTATGAATGAAATATGAAGATGTTTTTCAAAAAATGACGAAGCCGGGACAGATTTACTACGGCTGAAACGCTTCGCGTACAAGCTAAGCGTTTACCTCAAGGAGGTTCTTTTTATAATGGCCGCGTTCTATCATTCAAGCATTCAAGGTCTCAGTTTTGAAATATCTTAAATATTTTTCAGGCATCTCACTGTTATTGCTGTTAACCGCGTGTAATACCCCGGAAACTCCAGCACCAGATTATCAGGGGAACTGGAAAAATACACTGGAAAACCCTAAATTGGAAAATATCCTGGTGATTTCCAAAAATGGTGAAAACTATTTCATTACCAATACCGTTAAAGATAAAGAAAGCGGCAAAACCGACAAGAAAAATCCAATGCCTGCTTCAGTCGCTGATAATGGTCTGCTACAGATTAATTCAGGTACAGGTGTCGTTGATTTCGCGATTGACGAAAAAACTGGCAATCTGGTCGGTTCAGGTTCCGTCTATAAAAAAGCCAAATAATGCTCTAATCTAATCAATTCAGAGATAACACGAAAAATGCCATGATCAGGGAAGATTCATGGCATTTTTTAGTTCACCAATTTTATGAGACCAGCAAAATCTTCTACAAAATAATCTGCCTTGGCTTTGATCAAATCCATTTCATGCGCAGAATACTGGTCGTAAATTGCCACGACATCAATTCCCGCATTGTTGGCAGCTTCCACCCCAATTAAAGAATCTTCAACAATCAGGCAATCTTTAGCTTCAATTTCAAAATGCTGGAGCGCATTTAAATACACTTCTGGATGCGGTTTGATATTCTCAACATTTTCGCGAGTCAAAATAATCGCAAAATCATTATCAAAACTGATTTTCTGATTAATCTTCTGATTATTGTCCTGATAACGCTGCACATTGAATAAGCTGGTGGTAGTCGTAAGTGCCAATTGTATTCCTTGCTGTTTTAAAGCTTGAATCAGCAGCTCAGCTTGAGGTTTGAGTTCAATCACATGATCCAGAAAATGCCTTGAAATACCATAACGGCGATTTTTAACCTCTTCCTTGCTTGGCTTGAAACCATAGAGGTCTTTTAAATAGCCACAATATTCCAGATAGGGATCGGGCATATGTCTAAAGGCTTTCAGTTGCAGATCACGCAGCTGCTGAATCTGATCCAGACCGACTACGATCCCCGACAATTCCTGAATCAGGGCAGCATCGACCTGGTTCCAGATTCCCACTGAATCAATCAAGGTTCCATCCAGGTCAAAACACACCAGCTTTTTATCTTTAAACATGTCACCCCCATTTTTCTTTCACCGCCATTATCCCGTTTTTGGATAGAGATAAAAAGTCCAGTTTGGGTGCATATCTAGATTGCTTTTATCAATAAATTCCTAAAATGAACTTATTTTGAGCATTTTAAGTATTACTCATAATAAAAATCGTAATACCAAATTGGCACGTCATTTGCATTTATCTACACCTCCTAATTTAAATATTTATTTTTTATAAGAAACAACTTGCTGGTTACTTTTTGTTACCTAACTGTTGTATAAGAAAACTTAAAACTATTTAATTTAGTCTTTATTGATCAATTTATAGTCAAAACTATTTCATATCTTTACATCGGTTTATTTAATCTCTTATTTTCCTTAAGGTATTGTCCACTTCTTAACTCATTGAATTATAAAAGGGGAGCAATGCTAGAATTTAAAAATCAAATCGTACACGGCGCAATTTTCGATATGGATGGAACCATGTTTGATACTGAACGTTTGCGCTTTCAAACCTTGCAACAAGCTTCACGTGAGCTGATCGGCGTCGAATTTTCTGAAAACTATTTAATGCAGTGTTTGGGCTTAAGTGCCCGTAGTGCCGAGCAGCTGGCCAAAGAGCGTTATGGACAAGATGTTCCTTATGCCGAGATCCGCCAGCGCGCCGATGTACTGGAACTAGAACATGTACGCAATTATGGTGTTCCAATTAAAAAAGGTTTATTACAGGTGTTGGAACGCCTACGCAAGGCAGGCCTAAAAATGGCTGTGGCGACTTCGAGTCGACGTGCGATCGCAGAAGAATATCTGATCAATGCCAATGTCTATAAATTTTTTGATGTGCTGGTGTGTGGTGATGAGATTAAACAGGGGAAACCTCATCCAGAAATTTTTATCAGCGCAGCCGAAAAAATCAATTTAAGTCCGGCTCAATGCCTGATGTTTGAAGATTCTGAAAATGGCCTGCGATCTGCTTATGATGCAGGTGGTATGACGGTACTTTTCAAAGACATTAAAACACCGAATGAATCGATGCTGGCACAAGCCCAGTATTATTATGAAATGATGGAAGATTTTCTGACAGATCTGAACCAGTTTGTTCCGGTTCTGGAAATGCCAGAACTTGAGACCGCATTTCCGCAAACGCTGAATCAGTTAACGGTCGGGATTCACGGTTTCGGTGCGATTGGTGGTGGTTATTTGGCTCAGGTGTTATCACACTGGGATGGTTATACGCGTCCACGCAAAATTATTGCCTCAACGCGTAATCCACTCTATCAGTCTGCCGTAAATGCGTTTGGCACTTATTGCATTCGTTATGGTCAGAACTCTTTTGACCAGCGTATTGAAAATATGAGTGTAATTGATGCGCATGATCTGGAGCAAATGCAGAACATGTATATTGAATCCAGTCTGGTCGCAGTCTGTGTCCCTGAGGAAGCGCTGGTTTCTGAAGCAGAGGTGATTGCACAGGGTTTATATGCGCGATACTTGGCCTACGAGCAGCAGGAACAGCCGCTGACGCTGTTAATTATCCTAAATAAAATCGGGGCCAAACAGCTGGTGATGCAGCAGATTCTGAGCCGTCTGAAACAGATTACGGATGAACAGACAGCGCAGCACATTATGGATCAGCATTATTTCTGTGACACAGTGGTGAACCGTATGGTCTCCAAACTGTCCGACCAGAAACTGTACCGTCAGCTGCGCATCAAATACAACATGTTCAAGCAGTATCAGCTGGATGAAGATCTGTCCGTAGTGGGTCTGGATGATTCTACAGCCCTGAATGCAGACCAGGAACATCAGGCGGGCTTGTATATTGAAGACCTGCGTCGTAATTTTCAGCCGAGTCATATTCTGCAGTCGATGGATCTGATTCTGTTTAATGCCGAAACGGATATGCCAATCTATGTGGAAAATAACAGTCCATTATTGGCCAAAATGCGCCAGATGATTCTGGTAGATGATATTGCCAATATCCAGCTGATTAAAAACCGATTATGGAATGGTGTACATGCGATGATGGCTTGGTATGCCAGCCTGCGCGGTCATCAGACTATTGGCGTGGCCATGTCAGATCATTCGGTCAGAAAATTTATGCAGCAGGCTTTAGCGCAGGTAAAGCATGGCCTCTGTTATCAGATTCCTAAGCATGCTTCAGATCTGGAACGTCTGGCACAAAGTTTCACTGAATCTTGTGCCTATGCTTATCAGGACCCATGTGCACGTGTAGGACGTGAACCCTTAAGAAAGCTGGAACACAATGAACGGGTTATGGGTTCATTATTGACCTTGCTTAAATATAGCTTGCCATTTGATGTGGTTTTAAAAGGCGCAGTGCTGGGTTATATCTATGCTCTGGAACAGGGTGAATGCGAGCAGCAGGAACTGTTGATGCATTTACAGATCCAGTTAAGACGTATGGCATTAGAGCCGCAGCTATATGAGACCTTGTATGATGAAATGTCACAATTCATCAATCAGACTATCGCCGGAAAACTATCCTTGCAGAAATTCATGCAACTGGATTTACAGCAAGCGCTCAGTTAAATATCAGCAGTAAATAAAAAAGACCCAGAAATTTCTGGGTTTTTATTGGAAGTTTATAAATTTATAATTTATACAGTCGTGGATTCTTGCTGATAAATACAGGATTGGGCAATTTGTCGCTGATCATCTGCGGACAGATCAATATTTTCCCATTTTTCCATCTGCCCCAGTAACCAGATAAAATCGGTGAATTGAGGCTCAACACTTTCACCTGTAAGGTTACGGATAATATTCTGAATTTTATGGAAGTCATAAACGTGTCGAGAAGCTGAACATTCAAACTGGATGATCTGATAATCCATCAGCATGTCCCAAACTTCAGAAAGATCCGTAACATGTTTTAAATCCATCTGGGCTTTTTTTACAGCCGTGACTAAGGCCTCAACAGTCAGTGGATGCAACTCGCCCCATTCCTGAGTTATCGCCAGCACTTTGTCTGCCACTTTAGGAATGACATTCTGACTGGCTGCAACAATCAGGCTATAACCTTCAAGCTTGGCCTGAATATTCCAAGGTTCACCCACACAAAAACCATCAAAAATCTGTGCTGCGATCCCTTTGACCATCAAAGGGGGTGGTGAGGTCTTGAGCAATATATTTTTGGCATATTGCGGATCAGTTAAAGCCAGCCATTCTCTTAAACAGTAATGATGAATGGAGTATTTATAAACATGCGCCAAACCTACCTTGTGTTGCTGCTTTAAGGCACTGACCAGCTTTTGCGACGTGATCTGTTCATTATCTTCAGGCTGAATGCCCAGTGCATAACACAGATCCTGTCTTAAGCTGATAAATGCCTGATTGATACTGAGTACTAATGGAGTCTGCAAAGCGACTTGTAACTGGTCTGCACCCAAAGCAGCCGCGGGAAGCATGGCAGACAGGCAATGGGCTGCATCCAGAAAGCCATAGGCCAGACGGTCGCGTAAGCTGGACCAGGAGGCTTCACGGATCAGATTTACCTTTAAACCCTGTTCAGTAAAATAACCTTGTCGCTCCGCCCAAAGAATAGCAACACAATCAAGCAGTGGAATATAGCCAATATTGAGTTCTGTTTTTTCTATTGTTGTCATTGAATGCTCCTTATTGGCCAGATAACAGTTTTTGTGCATCAAGTAAGCGCCTTGCCATATCGCCAATGGTAATCCGGTGGCTCATGGCATTTTTGCGCAACAGGGCAAATGCTTCTTCTTCGCTCAGTCCATGCAGCTGGATCAGCAGGACTTTGGCTTTATCAATATCCCTGCGATCACTTAATTTTTCCTGAGTTTCCTTCAGGTCATGTAACAGTTTTTTATGTTTCTGAAATTGTTCAATCGATATTTCCAGAATATTTTCCAGTTTGGTCGGATCGATCCCGTCCACAATATATGCCGTGACGCCGGCATCAATGGCATTTCTGATGGTGTCCTTGTTGGAATTTTGGGTAAACAGAACTGTAGGTAATTCATACTGACTCACGCAGCTTTCGATAATATCGCGATGAGGGTGATCCATATTTAACAGAATGACATCGGCATGCAGGCTTTTGATATCAACAATGTTGAGGTCATTCAGAATGACACAGGCCACTACATGAAAATCATGCGCAAGCAAAGAAGCCTGAATAAATTCAGCGCGTTCTGGATCATCATCAATCAGGGCAATTCGTAATTTAGACATGCAAGATTTTTAGCTAGTAAATCGGGGAATATTCCATGAAGACTTATGCAAAAAACATACCATGCAATTTGGTGCAAAAAATTAGGAGATCAGGTTAAAAGTGTCATAAAAATAGTGCAGAAGAACTTAGAAGGCCGAATTAACCTGACTAAAATAAGGCGTTCTTGAAATAAGCGCACTAAAATAAGGAGTTTTAAGGCGAATAAGAATATAAAAATATTGGAATAATAATTGCTTGTTTTTAATCCACTATAAAATAAAAAGGTGGAATAGACATGAAATTACAACTTATACCATCACTGCTAGTAATAGGAACTCTTTTGATGGCGGGTAATGTGATGGCAGAAGATGGTGGTTTACGTTTTACCGAGAAAACTCTGGCCAAAGTGGCAGAAATGAAAACCAAGAAAAAACCAGCCGACACCCAGCAAGCTGCACCATTACAAGCGCAAGTAATTGCAAATGACTCTAAATAATAGCCAGAATACATGAAGAAACTCTCCAGCGGAAGGGTTTCTTTTTTGGGCTGAAATCTATAAGCCATAGTTCAAAAAATAAGAATTCTATTTTCTAGTTATAACTTAGATTTTGGTTTAGAAACCTGTCTATTAAACTGATCTTGATGAATCAGAATATTGTTTATATCTTCGAAATTTTTAATTTAAATCATTTTTTGCCAACTAAAATAAGATGGTTACAAGAAAAAAATACATATATATAAATTACAAATACTTAATAAGTTAGATATCAGAACTTGTTTGAATCTGTCTGCGATCTTGCAAAGTACTGACAGATTATTTGTATAGAATAAATTAAAAATATTGCCGCACCAGTCAGATATTTTGGCAGAAAATATCTGCTTAATTTTGCGTGCTTCATTTATGCTACAGCTTAAATTTTAAGCCAAGTCCTAAAGCAGATCAGGATCACTTATACAGGATTGTATAAATTCGCCATGAATATGACAAAAATTCCTCTCAAGAAGAATCCACTTAGCCTGATGATATTGTCGGCATTTTCAGGCCATCTTTATGCTGAAACTACGCTAGCGCAGAATAGTGTTCAGCAACTGGACACTATTGTGGTGACCACTGAGCAAAATACAAATTCTCAGAAACAGACTGAGGCGGAACTTGTCAGCGTTTCGGGAGGAACCAACTTTATTTCAGATCAGCAGTTACAACATCAGCGTCTGGGAACCACTGCTGACGTCTTCCGTCTCCAGCCCGGTATTTATGCCCAATCGCCGGGCAATGAAGGAGCCAAAATTTCTATCCGTGGTTCTGGCATTAACCGTACTTCTGGTGCACATGCATCCGGAACTTATGTCATGATCGATGATATTCCCTTTACCGGACCGGGTGGTACGGCTTATGAACTGCTTGAGCCATGGTGGATTGATCATGTTGGGGTGTACCGTGGTGCCAATGGTTTAAAACAGGGCGGATTGTCCTTAGGTGGAACAGTTAACTATAAAAGTAAGACTGGTGTAGAGCAAAATGGCTCTGAATTAAAATATGAAGCGGGTAGCCATGGCTATCAGAAATACCAGTTTAGTACTGGCCGACAAATCGACAAGTTAGATTATTATCTGGCAGTGACGGGTTCGCAGTTTGATGGGATTCAGGATCATGCCGAAAGTGATGGTAAAGGTCTGGCTTTTAATTTGGGCTATCAAATTAGTCCGGATATTGAAACCCGTTTTTATGCCCGTTACCGTGAGAGCAAACATTTAACTCCAGGGCGGATTAAACAGAAAGATCTTAAAAATAACCCTGAAACGGCTGACAGTAATTTTGCAGCTATTGATGCCAAACGGATCCAGCCGGGCAGTACCTGGCTGGCCAATACCACGACATGGAATCTGCAGGATGATGCAAAACTGACCGGTAGTCTGGCTTATCATCATTATCCGCTGGATCTACGTGAAAGTCGTTATCGTACTAATGTCGATTATGAAGATATTACTGCGCGCTTCCAGTATAAAAAGCCTTATCAGTTTCTAGGTCTGGAACATCAGGGGCGTATTGCCTTGCGTAGCACCACTCATCGTCCAGACAGTGGCGTAACTGAAACTTTAAGATTTGACACTCCATCATATCCGGCAGATACCGTTACCCGCCGTTATACCTATCGCGGTTCAGACAACGTCTTGCAATTTGATCAGGAAACTACATTAAATGATCAGTTCAAATTAGATTTGGGACTGGCAGCGGTGTATACCCATCGGGAAAGTGAAGTGACTTATCCTGAGGCGAGTCCTGAAGTCAGTCGTTATGAATGGAATTTTGCACCAAGACTTGGATTGACCTATCAGCCGAATGAGTCTGTGCAATGGTTTGCCAATTTAAGCCGCAGCATTGAACCGGCACATCCTTGGGCGATGGCATGGTCTTCACCATATTATTTTGATAGTGGGGTCGCTTCTGGTCGGGTACGTGCGCCAATCTATTTGGACACGCAAACTGCCAATAGCTTTGAACTGGGCGGACGTGGACAATCAGGCTTTGGAGATTGGGCACTGAGCTACTATTATTCTAAAGTTAAAAATGAACTGTTAACCTCTGAAATGATTAAAGATTATGGGAGTAACTCTCCTCAATCTGAAAGAATTAGTGTAGAAGCAAATGCGACGCCAACGATTCATCAAGGGGTGGAGTTAAGTCTGGATACGCCATTGCATGAATCCCGATATGGTGAACTGCGTCTGCAACAGGCTTATACGCTTAGCGATTTCCAGTATAAAAATGATCCATCGTTTGGTAAAAACCAGTTGCCAGGAATTCCAAAACACCTTTATCAGGCGCAGCTCAGTTATGCCTTGAATAATGGTCTTTATATGGGGCTAAATACTGAATATGCATCGAAGATGGCACATGATTATGCCAATAGCCGCTTCAGTGATGATTATCAGATTTGGGGTATAGATCTGGGATATGCGCCAGAAGATCAGTCATGGAGTGCCTGGGTTAACTTCAAGAACATCACGGATGAAAAATATGCAGCAGTGGTGATTCCAGGTCTTAATGATAATGGGAAAGATGAAGCACGATCTTCACCAGGTGAAGGCTTCTCGACTTATGCAGGTGTGTCGTTTAAATTTTAAAATAATGTCTTGTCCTGAAATAGA
>NZ_DJBE01000016.1:0-2798 GCF_002429925.1 Acinetobacter sp. UBA5984 | reverse complement strand
CTCCTGTGATCTTCCGCCAATTATCATATCATCACTGTAGAGCCTTTCAGCAGCCAATATTTTTCTGTAATACTTAAAAGCTCCAAGCGCTTTTTATTTATAAGCAATGACCGGTTTATTAAAAATATTTTTCCTCAGGTGCATTAAGAGATATAATATTCCCATTGATATTTTCCCTTCATATTTTTATATTTTAACATTCAGAAGAGTTAATCGGTACAGCTATAGACATAATTAAAAAGACTTTAGGTTAACCGATAAGCATAATTAATAAGCTTGATGCAGCGTATATTACGCAAGCCAAAAACACAATAAAAACCATTCGATAAAAAGCGAACTTGTATGATCTTGAAAAAAATAAATTTTATGCATCTTTCATTTTTTTAGTTTCTCTCTCAAGCATTTTTAATGTAAATCCATCCGAAAAATGCAACCAACTAGCGAGCAAGAACATAAATATTTGCGAAAAGGCAATATAGATGTTTGGTTTAAAAATCATCCCAAAATAAAAAAACAAAGATACTATTACTAAAAGAAATCTTTTAGAACTATACCAACTAAAGCTACTGTCATTAACTCTCTGCTTCATTTTTGAAATGGACCGTGAAATTTTTGCAGCATTTTGTCCAAGTATAATTGATGCAGCAAGACTCCAATCAGAAGAATATATAATGTCACGTAGTGGGCCAAAATACACCTTAACTAATATTAAAACAATAAAAGGGACGCATATATACAAATACTCAGCTTTTAAATCCGAGATAAAACTTCTTTTATCTACTGTACTAAGCTGGTATTTCAATTTGCTCATCACTCCCACCTCTAACGATTTCATCAATCTTTGTAATTTTAACGTTTCTTACTTCTGCCATTTTCCGCTTATCATAAGGCTTATAAAGATCATAATTGAACTCTGCTAATAGAGTATCTTTCGGGCCAATTGGTGGGATTAAACCTAGTTGATAATTTTTTATCCAATCCTTAACGAGAATCCTTGCTGTAAACGTTTTATTCATACTTGCGCTTTTGAAAGTCCACAGTTGCTTACCTTCATTTATAGCAATTTTTACATATAAATAGTCCCTAACAGTAACTGTTTCTTTCACTCCTAAAAACATCGTTGAAACATCGCCTGTGAGCCTCCAGGTTGTATTAATAATCTGCGAGTAATTACTAGCACCAAACTCTACAGTTTCATCTTTGAGAATAAGGTTATTAGCTTTGGATACCGTTCCCAGCATATGAGTCAAAGCCTTACGATCTATATGAGAGTCAATATCGTTTCCTAAACCATCCTGAATTAATTCTTCTTCTAAATTTGCAGCCAATTGATCAATTTGATCTTCAGTATCTACTTCATCAGTTTCAATTAATTGTTCGAATAACCTTGCCCCTGCGGAGGCCACTCTATTAATAAATAAATCATTTATTATTCCTGGCGCCTGAGATAACTTAGCCTTAATAGATGAAATCTGAACTTCTTCGAGGTTGAATTTAAATTCTTGCTTTATATCGATAGATTTAGCTAATATTTGTCCAAATTGCTCATAAGCAGCGATATACAAGCTCATAGCTTCAAAAAGTTGGCTCGGATTAGGCCTATCCTTTTTATAATCTATTTTGATAAAAACATTCGAATCCATGACTTACCTCGTTGATTGATATATAAATTATCTACTGGCTAGCTTTCATCAATTGACGATATCAGTCTTACAAAGTGCTAATTCTCTTGTGTAAGACAATATCTGATTAGAATTCATACTTCAACAAAACACTGTATAAAAAATCAGTGATTCATTCCTGGCATTTTATTTCTTTTATAAACAATTAGTTAATCGCTTTTAATCGGGCTATGCAAGCCTCTTTAACCCACTTACTAAAATTCCCTTTCCCCGCCGCTTTCTCAATTTGTTCCAGAAGCTCATCCTCGAACCGGATGTTCTTCATCGTGCTTTTGGTGCGGTCAAAATTTGGCTTCTTTTTCTCTTGCATGGTAGGTACCATTTCGGTTAGTTTATCACCACGTGGTACCTACCACATGGATTCAGATTTCAAACAACGCCCGGTAGTGTTCTAGCACTAAAGGACGTCTAACCTCACCAACTATCAAGGAGTTGATTATGGCTGATTCGCATTCTACCCCAGACACCACCGCAACCGGAACTGAGCGTACATTAATTGTGGGATATCGCCCGCAAGGTCGCGATCGCAGTACGCCAAACCTGATCCTGTCCGGCAAATGGCTGCGCGCGGCGGGGTTTGATACCGGGGATAAGGTCACGGTGAAAGTCATGGACGGTTGTATCGTGGTGATGGCGCACAACCCGTATGAGAAGGCGCTGCTCGCGGAGTTAACGCTGGCGCAGCAGAAGCTGAAAGGCATTGAAGGGGCGCTGTCTCTGGCATCATGACCCCGGGTTAAACCGGGTGCGGCATGTTCCCCCTCTCCCCAAAGAGGAGAGGGAGTTAATCGTGCCAGTGTTTTTTTGTGGTGCTCCCTTAGCTCTCAGGGAGAGGGGGCAGAATGTGCGGCTATCAACCGCCATACCGCATATGCAATAACGGAAACGGATTGCCCTGCCCGTCCAGTTCCGACCGCCCGATCTGCACAAACCCCCTGTGCTGATAAAACCCCACCCCCTGCGGGTTTTGCTCGTTAACGTCCACCTCGTTGGCACCGAAATGGTCAATGGCGTACCTCAGTAACAGCGAGCCAACGCCTTTTCCCCGGCTTGCATCGTCAACAAACAGCATTTCAATGCGGTTCTCATCCACCCCCAAAAAGCCGTGAATAGCGC
>NZ_DJBE01000065.1:0-6939 GCF_002429925.1 Acinetobacter sp. UBA5984 | reverse complement strand
GCATACTTTTTGATACACCACCTAAAAATTTACTTTATCAGAAAATGCAGGCAAGAAAAAAGGAGCAATCTAAGTGCTCCTTTTTTCTTAGAGTTTAATTAAGCTGCATCATGGGCAGTAATTTTTTGCAAAATTTGTAATAACACATCGAATTCGCTTTGTAGCGGTGTGCTCTTACGAGTGACCAGCGCCAGAGTACGGCTTGGTGCAGCATTGATTGGATTGATGCGCAGATCCGGATTGGCTTTGATCATATTGGTATGCAGCGCAATTTCTGGCAACAGGGTGAAACCAAGATCAGCAGACACCATTTCAATTAACGTCGGTAATGAACTTGCTTTCAGGCGATGATCATTTTTACGCTCACCAATCGGGCAGGCACTCAATGCATGATCACGCAAGCAATGACCTTCTTCAAGCAGCATCAGGCGAGACAGGTCCAGATCTTCCAGAGATTTGGCTTGAGCCGCATTCTGGTCAGATTTGTGATGTACCAGATACAGATTCTCTTTGGCAATTTCAGCAACTTTCAAGCTACGGGTATCGAAAGGTAGAGCGAGCACCACCATATCCAGATTACCATGCTCCAGTTTCTCTACAATTTTCTCACTTTGAGCTTCATGTAGATGTAGCTGTATTTTCGGTAGCTGCTGATGCACTTCATCCAGGAATTGCGACAGGATGAAAGGGGCAATGGTTGGAATAACGCCAAGATGCAGATCACCGGTTAATGGTTCACTCATTTCACGACTTAAACGCATTAAGTCCTGAGCATCAGCCAGTAGAACACGGGCACGTGCAACCACTTGTTCACCAAGCGGCGTTAAACGTACATTCTGGCGATCGCGTTCAACAAGAACGCCACCGAGTAAACGCTCCAGCTCCATAATACCGCCAGACAAAGTTGACTGGGTAACAAATGAGCGGCGAGCAGCTTCTGTAAAATGCAGCGTCTCAGACAGTGTTACGAGGTATGACAGCTGTCTTAGGGATGGTAATGCAGCCATAGTGTCCTAATGTTTATGATTTAAAATGATCAGCAAATAATTCGCTAAGATATGGAATAAAATGCGGAGGGATATCATGCCCCATTCCATCAATTAATTCAAATTTAGCCCCTGAAATTGCTTTTGCAACAGCCTTACCATGACTAGGAGGCAGCAATCTGTCACGAGCACCATGAACCACCAGGGTCTCTTGTTGGATTTGCTTGTCCAGTTGCAGCAATGAACCCGTACATAATATTGCTAAAAACTGTTGAAGTACACCCGCTGGATGGTAACTTCGCTTATATAACTTACGGGCGGTTTGAATCGCTTCCAGATGATTCACATAACCCGGTGAGCCAATAATGTTAAACAGTTTCAAGCTATGATCAACAATGCCATCTTCATCTGTGGAAGCGGGTTTGTCAATTAAACTAAAGAGTTGCTTTGGAAAAGGCGGGGGTAACAGTGGTTGGTTATTACTGGTAAACAGTAAGCCCATTTTTTTAACTTTATCAGGATAACGTGCGGCCAGAATCTGGGCAATCATGCCACCCATAGAGGCACCGAGCACATAGACCTGACCCAGCCCCATTTTTTCAATCAGAAGATGTACATCATCTGCCATATCATACAGCGTATAAGGCGCGCCCTGATTGCCTAAACCCAGTACAAAACGGCTCATCATTTTTAAGGTGTTTAAGCGAGGCCCTTTATGGTGAATCTTGGAAGACAAACCAATATCCCGGTTGTCAAAACGCACCAGATGATAGCCCTGATCAATGAGGGATTTACAGAAGAAATCCGGCCAGTATAGCATCTGTGCCCCAAGTCCCATAATCAGCAGAATGGTCGGGTGTTCAGGATTTCCTCCGACTTCCACGTGCAATTCGATGCCATTGCCAAGATCGACCTTGGTTTCACGCATGAAAGCGGTATACGGAGAATGATTGAACTGCAGGGCACTGTGCATGATGTATTTCCTGATTAAAGGACATTTCGCTTAAAAAATGTCCTTTGTATTAAACATCTAAACTGTAGCTGGAATCAAGTCAGGAACCTGCTTGGTCAATGTCAGGCGTTGTTTGGCAGCAGTGGCACCGAGCAGGACAAAACCACGTAAAGTACCGCTGGCATCAAAGGCTTTGGCCAGCATACCGTCATCAAACTCTTCATTTTCCCAAGTTACTTCGACATCTACTGGAGCGGGAAGGACAGTCAATGGCGCAGCTGGGGTTTTGACCGCTACAGGCATCGCTGGATAGTGGACTGCTGTATGTTCACCATTCAATGTTTTAGACAGGGCACGGGCTTGCTGCATGATTGGCATCACGTATGGCAAAAGCATTCCATTTACTTCCGCACAGTCGCCTACTGCATAAATGTCCGGTTGATTGGTTTCTAGTTTTGTATTGGTCAGAATCCCGCGACTGGTATGGATATCGGCTTCTTTTGCCACAGAAATATTCGGTTGTAAGCCCACAGCAGATAGCACCACATCAGCCACTACCGACTGGCCATTGGCAAGTGTTACCAGATAATCACCATTTTCAACTTTAGAGACTTTTTCGACTGTTGTCCCTAGTACAAAATGAATGCCCGTCTCTTCAAGATTTTGCTGGAAAGCATCTGCGACATGAGCTGGTAATAAGCGACCTAAAGGCTGGGGTGCCAGATCAATCACGGTGACCTGATGATTAGTATGCTGCAAGTCATTGGCAAATTCACAACCGATCAAACCTGCGCCTAAAATCACCACGCGTTTATCTTCACGAGCTGCCAGATTATGACGGAAAGCTTTATAGTCAGTCAGGTTATTCACCATATGAATGTCATCACTAGCATCACCAGCAATGGCCAGGCGTACTGGATTGGCGCCCACAGCCAGCACCAGTTTAGAATAATCCTGTGTGCTTTCCTCACCATCTTTTTCTAAAGTGAGCTGATGCTGTTCAGGATGAATCGTTTTGACCCAGGTATTTTTTTCGATGCGCATTTTCAGCTGCGCTGACATTTTTTCTGCATCACCCAAAGGGATGTGTTCTGGCGCTTTGTTTCCTGCTAAAGCATTAGAAAGCGTAGGTTTTGCATAATTAGTCGCATCATCAGCACAAATCATGACAAGTTCATGGTCTGGGTTGAGTTTGCGAAACTCACGGGCAACAGCATAACCCGCCATGCCCGAACCAATGATGACGATAGGATGCATACGATTCTCCATGCTTTTTTAAATTAGTTTTTTTTAGGTATAAAGGACATAAAAAAGACCACTCAATATGGTCTTTAAAAGAACATGATTAGATTTCAATCATTTCAAAATCGACTTTAGAAACACCACAATCCGGACAAGTCCAGTCATCAGGAATATCTTCCCATTTGGTTCCAGGAACGATTCCGTCCTGAGGCCAACCTTCTGCCTCGTCATAAATCCATCCACAAACGATGCATTGATATTTTTTCATATAACTCTCCATAACTGACCAACTGTAGCTGTCAGCTTAAAATCCACAAATGGCAAGACCCTAAAGAATATGACTTTTAATAGTAAACATATTTGGCTAAATTTTTACGCAGTTCTATTCATAAAGTAAAGCGAATAAAAGTTTAATCAGTGAAATTAACAACATAAAGGGCAGTCCCTAGGTATTTCATTATTAGAAATATATTTAAGGTTAGGCAAAGAGTTGTATTTTTAGTTTTATAAAACCCTCTTCTGACTTAGATTCTAAGTTGTAGACCAAAGTCGGGCAGAAAAAATGATTAAAATCAGTTAAATTAGACTTGGTAAAGTTTTTATTAAATATTTTTTTAAAATAAATTTAGTTATGTAAATCAATTTCTTATTATTATTTTCTGCTTTATTATTGCACAGTCGTTGTTGTTACACATTGTTAATTTAGTTTAAAATTCACCTATTCCCTTCCTTGTTTAAAGATCTCCCATGAGCAATTTGTCTACTACTCTGTGGTCTCACATTCGTACTGTCCAGAATTTCCCAAAACCAGGCATTTGTTTCTTCGATTTGACTCCATTATTCATGAATAATCTGGGTCCATTAACTGATGCTTTGATTGCCAGCATTCCTGAAGAAAAGCTTGCAGAAGTAGACAGCTTTGTGGCAGTGGAAGCACGTGGTTTTGTGCTGGCAAGCCTGTTGGCGCAGCGTACTGGCAAAGGCTTATTACTGGTTCGTAAAGCAGGTAAATTGCCGCCTCCAGTGGTAGGTGTAGGTTATAGCCTTGAATATGGTCTGGACCGTCTGGAAATGTCTGCAGAAGTTCAGGGACAAAAAGTGATTATTGTGGATGATGTACTGGCAACTGGCGGTACATTGAAAGCAGTTCATGAATTGGCTGAAAAATGTCAGCATCAGGTTCTAGGTGCGAGTATCTTCCTTGATTTGCCAGATTTACACGGTGAATTAGGTTTGGACATTTGGTCAGTGCTTGATGATAAATCTCAGCCTGAAGCTGCAGTTGCTTAAGTCTGGATGATCAAAAAAGCCCCAACTATTGGGGCTTTTTTATTGCCGGATAAAATGATATTCAATTTCCTGAATCAGATCGTTAATCTGTTCGGGGTGTTCCAGACGATGATGTCCACCTTCAATGGCATGAATTTGCATATAGTCTTCAAGCTGTGCCTGTGCTGCACGCATATCCAGAATTTCATCACCTAATTCCAGATAGGCCATTTGGGGAATATCATGCTGCAAATCACTGTCACAAATCGCAGGATAATCATCGCGGAAATTCGGTTGCAAGCTAGGATTCGCGATCACACAAGGGATCTGATGAGCTTGTGACATTTTTAGCGCCCAATAACCGCCCAGACTGTGTCCGACCAGAATATCCGGTTTAATGGTTTCAACCATTTCATGATAGAAATCAGCTACCGACTGGTAGCTCAGATTGCGATAATCCACATCTATACAATATTTATGCATTGCATCAATTGCATGAAATTTCGTGGACTGTTTTGACGAATCCAAGCCATGAAAAAACAATATTTTAGACATATTTTTACTCATTTTTATCGGACATGGCAAAGTCGTGGTCAGGGTGTTAAAACACCACCTTCTAATATGGTCATTATTGTAAAACGTCTATTTCAAGGAAGCAGTTAGCTATTGGTCTAAACTGATACTGGATATAAAGGCATAATTTGTGCAGAAGGTTGGGATCTTGGACTTTCATCTAATAAAAGTTTGGCAATATTTTTTAAAAACCAATCATAAAATTCGAAACTGAAAATAATGCAAATCATTTGTTTTTAAAAATTTCATATATCCAGAAATTTTTCTCAAGAAAAGCCACGTGTGGGAAGTCTTTACGCTACGATTTGATGCAGATTTCTGCTATTCTATGCAACTTCTATTTTTTAACTAATCTTATCCGAGGCAGAGATGACGCAAAATAACGCTCAATCGACTTCTGAACAAATCATTTCCGAAAACGATTTAATTGCACAGCGTCATGCCAAGTTAAAGCAGATTCAAGACCACGCAAAAGAAACTGGTGTTAGCCCATGGCCAAACACATTTAAACGTGAACATTATGCGCAAGATTTACAAGACCAGTTTGCTGATAAATCTAAAGAACAAATTGAAGCTGGCGAACACATTCATGTAAAAGTAGCAGGTCGTGTGATGTTGAACCGCGGTTCATTCATCGTGATTCAGGATATGACCGGTCGTATTCAGCTTTATGTTCCACGTAAAGAGCTTGAGCCAGAAGTACTTGCAACGATCAAAGGCCTGGATCTAGGCGATATCATTGCAGTTGAAGGTTATATCGGTCGTTCTGGTAAAGGCGACCTGTATGTTCATATCGAGCATTTTGAATTACTGACTAAGTCATTACGTCCACTTCCAGACAAGTTCCACGGTTTAACTGATACTGAAGTGAAGTATCGTAAACGTTATCTTGATCTGATCGTGAATGAAGAAACCCGTAAAACTTTTGAAGTTCGTGCCAAAGTTGTTGCCGGTATTCGTAGCTTCCTGAATGACAAACGTTTTATGGAAGTTGAAACCCCGATGATGCACGTGATTCCAGGTGGGGCATCTGCGCGTCCATTTGAAACGCATCATAATGCGCTTGATATGCCATTGTTCTTGCGTATTGCACCTGAGCTTTATTTGAAACGTCTAGTAGTTGGTGGTTTTGAACGTGTGTTCGAAATTAACCGTAACTTCCGTAACGAAGGTGTTTCAACTCGTCATAACCCTGAATTCACCATGATTGAATTCTACCAGGCGTATGCAGATTACAAAGACCTGATGGAATTGACTGAGCAAATGCTGGAAAAATTGGCAATTGATATTCTGGGTACCACTGATGTGCCTTATGGCGATGAAGTCTTTAGCTTCAAAGGACCATTCAAAAAGATCTCAATGTTTGATGCCATTCTTGAGCACAATCCACAGTTCACTCCAGAAAATGTCAATGACCGTGAGTTCCTGGTGAAATTCATTCAGGAAGAACTGAAAGAACAGGTAAAACCAGGTTTTGGTCTGGGTAAACTGCAAACAATTGTGTTTGAAGAAACGGTAGAAACTCAACTACGTCAGCCTACATTCGTGACTGAATATCCAGCAGAAACTTCACCATTAGCACGCCGTAATGATCAAAACCCGCATATTACAGACCGTTTTGAATTCTTTATCGGTGGTCGTGAACTGGCAAATGGCTTCTCGGAATTAAATGACCCGATTGATCAGGCTGAACGCTTCCAGGCGCAGGTTGCTGAGAAAGATGCGGGTGATGATGAAGCAATGCACTATGATGCTGACTTCATTGAAGCCCTGGAATATGGTCTGCCTCCTACAGCAGGTGAAGGAATTGGTATTGACCGTCTGGTGATGATCTTTGCGAATGCTCCAAGTATCCGTGATGTAATCTTATTCCCGCATATGCGTCATAAACACTAATGTGTCTTGTCCTGAAATAGA
>NZ_DJBE01000064.1:0-21250 GCF_002429925.1 Acinetobacter sp. UBA5984 | reverse complement strand
AAAAATGATTTATGAAAGAGGTCTAATAGTTACAGCAAATCTCTCTAGCTCTTATACATATTGTATTTTTTTATAAAAATAATAGAGAGTTTGGTAACTTAATTTCATCCGCTCCAAGCTTAAAATAAATTGCTGTTATAGTGTGAACTATAATATTCTAATTCATGCATTAAAATGAAAAGATTACCTACTATTTCAAGTATTTGCCTATTTCTCTTGAGTATTTCCATTCAAGCAGAAACCTTTCCTGAAACTTATATATTATGGGAACAATATTACCAAGTTGAACAAAAGGATCTCGAACAGGCAACACAACTTTTACAGCAGATTAGCCAGAAATCACCGCGAGATCCAAAGGTCTGGAAAACTTGGACATATCTGGAAATGCGCAAAAATAATAATCCCGAAGCTTTAATTTATATTGATCGAACTCTTGAATTAACGCCAGATGATGAACAATTGTTGTTGCAAAAAGCCTATCTGTTGAATGCTGCTCAGCGTAATCCCGAAGCTTTAGAAATATTTAAAAAACTGCAAAGTTCCTCAAATCCTGAGACTGCAGCAAAAGCCCAACAGGCCGTACTTAATTTAAATGGAACAACAAGTGGTCAGACTAAAAATACCTTTGCCGATATCTATTTTTCTCCTTCTTTTGAAGGACGTTATGACACGGCCATCTTACCCTTGAAGCTCCGTTATGGACGTTATTGGGGAGAAGAAAACCGTGGCCAGATTTATGGCTTTGCCAGCATTAACAGGGATACCCAATCTACCGGCGGTGCACGACCTGAGATTATTGACCAGAATGCAGCCATTGTCGGTGTTGGAACAAATTACCGTCCTTGGGAATGGCCGCTCTATCTATATCTGGAACTCGGCGGAAGTTATGATCTAATCGATTTAAACCGAGACAAATTCAGAGAAAGTATTAATTTTGGTTTGACCGGTTATCGGGAATGGTATTGGCATGATTCCGAAACTAGTCATAGTCCGGTTACCCAGAAAACTCAGTATTTTGCCGAACTGTATGGCAATGCAGCGAGCTATTCACGTGAGGATTATAATGTAATTGGCGACCTGCGCCTGCGTACCGGTTGGAACTTTAACCGGGATCAACTAGGCAATATCCAGACTTATCTGAAGTTACATACGATTAATGATTCCAATAACGAATTTTATAATAACCTGGCAGAGTTGGGGCCGGGTATAGCCTGGCAACCTGCAGACTTCCCGGTCAAGCTACGTATTGAACAGATGTATGGCAAATATGTAAATGGGGCACCTGAGTCTGGAAAAAGAACTTTTGATAATACCCGAGTGGAACTGACTTATTACTGGAGCTTTTAACCATGCCGATTGATCTTTCTTTTATTTTTGGTACCCGCCCTGAGCTGATTAAATTAGCACCAGTCATCTTAAAAGCCCAGCAAGATTCACGATTTAGAGTCAATGTGGTATTTACCGGTCAGCATCTGGAATTGGTACAGGATGCGATCGAGTTTTTCCAAATCAAGATTGATCATCATCTGCAAATCATGCAACCCGGCAAAAGTCTAAATATTCTATTAAGCAAGGCATTGACCGAACTGGATCAAGTATATCGTGACATGCCGAAATGTGATGTAATTGTAGTGCAAGGGGATACCACCACTGTACTTGCAGGTGCTCTGGTGGCCTTTAACCTGAATATTCATCTGGCGCATGTTGAAGCCGGATTACGCTCTTTTGATCTGATGCATCCATTTCCGGAAGAAGGAAACCGGCAACTGGTTTCCCGCTTGGCTCACTGGCATTTCGCACCGACCCGACGTTCTGCAGAAAACTTGCGTCAGGAAAATATTCCAGACCCGCAGATTTTTATTACCGGTAATACCGTGGTTGATGCTATTTATCATGCCCGTGATTTAATGCAATCTTCTTCTCAGCAGTCTCAGCAAAGGTTAGAGCGAATGGGGCTGAAATTAAGTGAACAAGATAAACTGGTCTTGCTGACCGCACATCGACGGGAAAATTTTGGTGAAGGTATTCAAAATATCTGTGCCGCCATCCATGCACTATGTCGCCGTTATCCAGAGCTGCATTTTGCCTGGCCTGTGCATCTCAATCCGCAGGTATATGAAATTGCCTATCGCGAGTTTCTGGATCATCCGCAGGTACATTTGTTAAAACCTCTGGATTATCCGGACTTACTGGCTGTTTTAGGTGCAGCCTATTTTATTATGACCGATTCAGGCGGTATTCAGGAAGAAAGCCCCACCTATCAAAAACCGGTGCTCATACTGCGGGATGTAACTGAACGTCCGGAAGTGGTTGAAGCAGGTTGTGGAATACTAGTCGGTACTAATCAGGCCAAAATCGTACAAGAGTTTTCTCGTCTCATGGATGATTCAGCCTATTATCGACAACATGCAGAAGTCGAAAATCCATTTGGTGATGGTCATGCTTCGGAACGTATTTTGGAACAGATGCTGCAAGATTTAATAGTCAGAGCTTAGTAATTGATTTTCATCCACAAATAAAGCCAGAGCACACTGGCTTTATTTAAATAATGTGGACCGTCAAAAATATAGACACGCTCTCCAGCATAAGCTTTTAACTGTTTTGCAATTTCCCAAGGATAAGCTGCACGGAAGCCGCCTCCCGGTTTAGGCCGGAAAGCTTCGAGAATAATCACAACTCTTTTGTCCCCAACCTGATGTTTAAGATTTTGATAAATCACCGCCGCTTCTTCGGGGCTGCGCGTGCCCACACCGACGCCATCCTGAAAAAAGACTTGAGCATTATCAGGTAACCAGCTTTCAAGCCAATAATGTAAAAACCGTGATTTGCGGTCTGCACTATAAATGCTGATCCAGACTGGTCGCTGGAATTCGGCAACATAACGTGCCAGATTGGCAACTCCATGCCAGCTTGGATCAGCTTCTACAGGAAAATAATAAGCAGCAGGCTGAACTGGAAGAGACGTTTCAATAATCTGTTGGGATTGTAAAAAGAGTTGGTCAATATTTTCACGTGCCACAGGTTCCTGAAAAATGCCTGCCAGACCTAAGATAACCTGCTTGGACCAGGGTTGTTCGGCAATCGTATTCCAGTCCGGCTGATGTTGCCATTGGGCTCCGGGGATTTCTTTAAAAAAGGAGCGTCCGTCTACAATACTCCATTGAGTGACTAAGGTATCGATGCCTAATAAGTGCCAGTTACCGGAGGCGTGACTCATCTGGTCAACCTGCCAGAAAATACCCTCAATTTTAGGCGCTGTTACCGCTTTAGCATCTGCACGTGCCATAAAAAACGCAGAGCCAGTAAAAGCCAAGGCAGGAAGTGCCAGTAACACCAGTAAGCCTAAAATCAGGTATTTTTTCATCATTATTCTTCTTTGGTTTTTTGTGCCTTACGGGTTCTGCGCCAGAACAGCAGCCCTATAATAAGTGCAGCAACAATCACTAGAATAATAGCAATAGTTCGCATGGAAATCTGTTCAATTATCGGGGTTTCTGCTTTTTCTATAGCGGTTTGACTAAGTACGGTAATTTGCCCTTGGGCAGAAATAAACAAGGCCGCAGTATTGTTCGGGATTTTCTGCTGGATTTGCGGCCAGAAGCGGGTAAAATTTTCTACCCCGAGGTTGTTGTCGCTATAAATCCAGAAATTTCCGTTTCTGACGGTGATCAAACTACCATTTGCCGTAGTAGGTAAGTAAAGAATCTGGCTGTATTTTTGCAATTCGGATTGATAACGCTGGGCATTCAGCAGGATATTAATGGTTTTAGGTGTACTTGGATTCAGCTGGGTGATATTCAGACCAATTGGATCATTACTGAGCAGCATGTTCTTGGCAACTTGAGCCAGGCTGATCGCGATGGGGGTGGCTACAGGCGTATTCATGGCAATTTCAGGAGTCTTGTCAAAAACTGTAGACAGGCTGATGACTCCCTGTTTCATCTGGTAAGGCAGACTAAGCTTGGATTTTTTAGCATCAATCCATAAGGCATTACCCGCATTAGGTAGACAATTATTGCTATTTAACTGGTTATTACTCACCGTCATGTTAAAGCTGTTGGTATAGGGATAATCTGCACCTACAAATTCAAACTGCCGCTCAACCGGGCTGGAATCCAGTTTTGCCAGACTGGTACTACCTGCGAGTACTTCATTGAGCCAAACCTGTAAGGTCGAGCCTTGTAAGAGTCCGCTTTGCGAACGGAAATTAAGCTGACCCTTTAAAATATCCGTAGCCTCCCAAACAGCAGGAAAGACCAGTGAAATATTTTTGGGAGTATTGTCTAGTTTGAAATCGGAAATGCCCAGATCAGCCAAGCTTTCAAAACGGCGTACACTGGCCCAGTTTGGTCGTGCGACAGGGCCATTTAAACTCGCTGTTGCAGTATTTAGTTGTGCCAGATATTGCTGATTGAGCAGGGCATTGACGGCCATCAATAATTGGGATTCTGAAGAGTATTCAATCGTGAGACTTGGTATCTGGTTGACCTGATTTAGACTCATCCTGGCTGCGGGTAATTTTGCGGCCGAACGCTGAATATTGATCATGAAATCAGGTGCTGATTCAGGAGTGGTATTTAGCCGCCATTGCACAGGTGTCGCAAAATTCCAGGCAGTTGCCAGCCTACTCATCATGGTGGCTTCCAGGAAATTTGCCGTATTAAAACCTAGCAGTGCCTGTACTGGTTCTGGTCGGTTCAATTGACTATTGAACAGGACATCCGGGAGTTGATTCAGCTGCATGCTGTTACGCTGCGATTGATAACTCAGATTTGGTTGAGTCAAGGTAGTCTGTAAATTGCTTGATTCAAGACAAATATTGGCAGTACTTTGTCCAGGTCCTGGTTTTTGTAAAATACTGATATCCAGCCGATGAAAACCGCTATCGGCAGGGGGGAGGCTAAAATTTAATGTGCCTTTACCACTCAAATTTTGTTGATGAATCAGCTGATTGTCATACCGGACAATCACCGTACTGCTACCCTGTACATTGAACTGACTGCTGAACTGGACATCCTGCCAGCTTTCACCTTTTCCAACATAAAAAAAGTAAGGCGTAGTTTGCTCTACATGCCGCGCAACTACATCATCAAGCTTCCAGATGGCCGCATAGAGAGGTGCACTAGACAATGCCAAGATAAGTGAAGACATTAATCTCAAAGGAGCTGTTTTTATGTGCATGATCATTTTTTTTCCTTCTTTCGTTCTGTCTTGTACCAGGTAATTCCTTCACCTTTGATTTTGCCTTTTAACATGTCCCAGGCAGCTTTAAAGACAATCAGGAGAAAGATTTGTGAATAGGTGAAATAGGCAATAAAGGCATAGAAGTAAAATCGTTTAGGCACTTCTTTTTCCAGACTGAGGGTGAACCAGATCTGGACCAGATAAAGAATAAACGCCAAAATGAAGAGTAAGGTAAATGGGCCGGGAATCGTGGTGCCATCAATACCGAGTAGGCCAACCACCAGCGTCATATGACTTAAGAACAGGGCTGGCACAAAAATGATGTAACACATAATATTATTGCCGATCTCCATTCCGATTGGAAAAGGATGCCGGAGCGCTGTTCTTAAATATTTACGGGTTACATAAAAGTTACCTTGAGTCCAACGCGAGCGTTGTTTGATAAAAATATTCAGGTCGCCCGGATCCTGTTGCCAGCCTACGGCATAAGGCACCCATTTAATCCGTTTATGTCCTAGAAAAATCCGGTAACTCATTTCGGTATCATCGACTAAGGATTTTTCGTCAAATCCCCCTAGAATATCGAGTGCATCTCGCCAGATCACATAATTGGTTCCCATTAGGGTGGAAAGACGGAAACGCAGCCAGCGTCCACCCTGAAAAATCCACTGAAAATAGATAAACTCGATAGCGATAAAGGTACTAAGGGGGCTGTCTTTCCAGTTGCGGGTACGGACTTTGCCATTCACTGCGACCAGACTAGAATCTGCCAGCAAGGTCTGGGCAATCAGCCGTACACAATCCGGCTCTGGCGTACTGTCCGCATCATAAACCGCAATCAATTCTCCGCGGGCGTGTTTGAGTCCGTTATTCAAAGTTCTGGATTTACCTTTACCACCTTGACCTTTAGGCACATTGATGACCCGAATGACTGGAAATTCGGCTGCTATACGATCGGCAATTTCCTGGGTATTGTCTTTGGAGGCATCATTAATTAGTAGTACTTCATAACTTTCAGCCGGATAATCCTGTGCAGCTAGAGAGCGTAAGGTATCTTCAATCACAAGTGCTTCGTTATATGCCGGCACCAGCACACTCAGCATGGGCCAACGTTCAGGTATTGGTAAATTGGTCAGTTCCTGACTGGCACGAATCGAATAGCGCCAGGCAGAAAAGCTGAGCCAGGCCCAAAAGGCCTGTGGAATCCAGATCCCGATAAAGCCGGTAATAAACAGAATATCGATCATGCTCATGATTTTTTGAACCTCCGCCATAACATGGTGATCAGGAGGATGAGCATTAAGATAACGATCACAACAACGGATGCCCAGGAAGTTGAGGTACCCCAGAAGCTTAATAAATTAGGGTAATGGGTCGAGAGCACCAGGTGTAATGGCAAGATGACGATTCCTGCTGAGAGCAAAACATAGCCGAGTGGATTGGTATGCACCCGGTTCAGTTGGCTGTCAAAGCGTGTATTTAAAAAGGTCCAGGAAATTCCCAATTCAGGATAAGCAATTTCATTTTCGGCAAGTGGCCCCTGAGGATTCAGGATAATTCCGGTACCATTGAAAGCAGTTTGTGGGTAGGCGGTGTAAAATTGTTGCTGACCAGATTGAATTAAACGGGCGGGTAAAGGCAGTTGTCCTGGATTGGCCTGAACAATGTAAAGTCCCGCAGGTAAAGTTTTGAGATTCGGATTCCAGCCATCCTGTATATAGGCAGCCATGGGACGTAGACCTGCACTGGTGGCGAGGGTCGCAAGTCCGCGAAAACGCTTTGGTTCGATACTGCTTAGATCAAGAATCGGGATAGCACCTTCCGAAACCTCCTGTTTGATCTGAAAGTAGATTGATGGTTTCATGAAATTTTCAGGAATGATTAAACCCGGTTTAATACCCTGATTTTTCATGGTTTGATAAGTTTCGTACTGTAGTTGATCCAAGCTAAATACCGGCCATAACTTCCTAGGAGCTGGGAAATAGGCTGGAATTTGCTTAATATCTGAGGAATCTTGCTGCTGAACCGGATCGGCTGTTTTAAGCTCACATTGATAATATTGTTGATAATAAGAACTCAGTACCGGGTCAGGCAGTGTATTGACTGAAACGACCAGACCGCAGACATGCAAAAAATGACTCATAGGCGTTCCTCCAAGGAGGGTCGGCCCTGATGATGGGGTAAATGAGTAATCTCTGTTTTAATCAGTTCAATCTGTTTGATTTTTTCAATCAGTTGTTTGGAAATAGTAGATTCTCGATCGGCAATCATAATTACGCGCAAGACCGAGAGCCGGCTATCAGTAAAGGAAAAATGAGGAACTTCGAACTTACTTTCCAGCACATGGATAATTTTTTGTTGTAACAGTTTTAGTTCATCCACCTGCAACATATCTCTTAATAAATTGTGGTTGGTAATTTCTATATAAATTTCATCATATTGAGGAATCAGATTCAGATTTAACATATCCTGAACTTGAGTTTGGGTATAGAAATAAGTACTGATAGGTAATGTTTTATGGGTCAGGTTTTTACGATAAGTATCTAGTAAATTGTCGGTTTGCCTGTTGGTCGACATCATTTCATAGTAAATACTGAGTAGAAGTGGCGCTAAAGGTAGAATAAAAAGCTGCAAGAAGCGAGTATTGATATCCATGCTATCAGCCTGGACATTAAATAAAATATAAATAAAAAGAGTAATAAAAATGACAATACTCAGTACAACGGACTGAACTACATTTAAAAAGCGTCCCAGTAGAATAAAGCCAATTAAAAGAATCCAGCTTCCGACCAGTTCTGTACGTACCCATTCATAGCCAATTAGTCCTATAAATATAACTATGACCATGGGCAAAAAAGTAATAGTTTGATTTGTCCTTACTAACCAATTTTTTTCCATTAAAATAATTATTTAAAGTAATAATTTAGGATGTTAATGAAATAATTACATGAATAATGTATGAAAAATATATATTTGTTTTTCAGAGTTTAAAGTAATAATATTTTTTGTATAGAAAGAATAAAAATTATTTTTAATATAAAGCATTATGATTAATTTCATATGCCATTATTATTTATTCAAGTATAGAGATTTATTCTTGAGATTAAAGACATAACCGTATGTCATAAGTCGTAAGATACAACATGATGTGTGATTGTCTTATATATGAATATGGCTTAAATGTTCTGGTCATGATGTGAATATTCTTACTATCCCGTTTTTCAGCCTGAGATAGCAGTTTTTTCTTGTAGCTATCGGCTAACTTGCCGAATTGTGAATAAAGAGGGCATGGCCTAGGTCGCTTTATTCGTACAAAGATCTAGGCGTTGGGTTATTAGCGTTAAGACAGGCACTTTTTTCTTTTTTGGTTAAAAGTATTTTCATGCTTTTTTGAAAAGCAATAATTTTTAGCCGAGAAATTTTATGGCTTGAAGGCCTAATGTATTTTCACAGGGAATAGCAGATGAATATATTATTGATTGCAGGCTGGGGACTGGGGACAACCGTCCTGAAAGAATTTTCTGAAAAACTCAGGACAGATCATACAGTAGCAATCTCTGATATTTTTGACCCCTTTGATGCGGTGACCCTGCAGGAAAAGATAAAGCTCGCACAAGATTATGATGTGCTCATAGGCTGGTCTTTAGGAGGACAATTGGCCATATATTTGGCGAATGAAATCTTTCAGCAGACACGAGTAGCAAAGCCTGTCATTGCCTGTATGTCCAATCCTTGTTTTGTTGCCAATAAAGATTGGCAACAAGCAATGCCTGAAACTGATTTTGAACAGTTTCTCCAGGCCGCCCGACTAGACATGTTAACGACATTGAAACGTTTTTGTCATCTCGTCTGTATGGGAGCGAAGGATGCACGGCAACGGGTAAAATATTTACAATCCAAACTGTCTTTAATTGATTTAAATCATCAAGAAAAGCATCTTTATCTTTTAAAGCAATTAGACTTGGTAGAGATATTAAAAACCTGTTCAACGAAGATACTGTTTATATTTTCAAATCAAGATTCACTAGTTCCTTGCCAAGTTTCCATAGAACCTGTCTTTTATCAACAAAGTTTAATCAAAGTCAAAGAAATCGAGGCCGCACATGATGCAATCCTGTTCGATACAGAATTGGTGCTAACACCTATTCTGGATTTTCTGGATGATTTATCAGTTGCTTCAGCAAGATAGAGAGTTCAGTCATTTGCATTTTCAACTGAGCAGGCTAAGATCGATATTTCCACAATTTTTCAGGATGAATTTTGTGTTTGACGCTTTTGATCAAGAGCATATTTGGCATCCTTATACCTCAATGACTGCCCCCTTGCCATGTTATCCGGTCGCTAGCGCCAGCGGTGCCCAGATCTATCTGGAAGATGGCAGGGCGCTGATTGATGGGATGTCCTCCTGGTGGTGTACGATTCATGGCTACAGTCATCCTGAGCTGAATCAGGCCGCCATTGAGCAGCTGAATAAGATGTCACACGTGATGTTTGGCGGATTGACCCATCAGCCTGCCATTGAACTTGCGAAAATCCTGCTGGAGATTACGGCATCTGAGCTTGATAAAGTCTTTTTTGCTGATTCCGGTTCTGTTGCTGTAGAAGTTGCCTTGAAAATGGCGGTGCAATATTGGCATGCCCAAGGTCAACCGGAAAAAAGTAATTTTGTCACGACACGTTCGGGCTACCATGGTGATACATGGAACGCGATGTCAGTTTGCGATCCCGTCACGGGTATGCATCAAATCTTCGGTTCAAGCCTGCCTAATCGATATTTTGTTCCTGCACCTGAAAGTCGCTTCAATGGCGAATGGCAGGAGCAGGATATCCAGCCACTGAAACAGTTACTGGCAGAAAAGCATGAGCAGATTGCAGCCATGATTATTGAGCCGATTGTTCAGGGTGCGGGAGGGATGCGTTTTTATCATCCTGAATACTTACGCCAAGCCAAAGCTTTGTGTAAGCAATACGATATACTCCTGATTCTGGATGAGATTGCGACAGGTTTTGGACGCACTGGTAAGCTATTTGCCTATGAGCATGCCGATATCATCCCTGACATACTTTGTTTAGGTAAAGCCCTGACCGGTGGCTATATGACATTGTCTGCTACGCTCACCACTAGGCAGGTTGCAGAGACCATTTCTCGGGGGGAAGCGGGTGTTTTTATGCACGGCCCGACCTTTATGGCCAATCCGTTGGCGTGTGCAGTTGCAGTAAAAAGTATCCAGCTTTTACTGGCACAGGACTGGCAAGCCAATATTCAGCATATTGAACAGCAATTAAGTACTTTGTATGTTTTAGATGGGCATCCTGTAGTCAAAGATGTGCGGGTGCTTGGGGCAATTGGAGTGGTTGAGCTGCATCAGGCAGTGAATCTGGCTGAATTCCAGGCAGAATGTGTTCGTCGTGGTGTATGGATTCGTCCATTTGGCAGACTGGTGTATGTCATGCCACCTTTTATTATTTCTACAGCCGAATTGCAGACATTGCTGGAACATATGATCGCTATGATTCAGCACCTGGAGCTTGCAGCATGAATCACCTCGAACATTTTGCACAGCAACTTGATGTATTAAAGCAACAAGGGCAATACCGCGAGTTTAAATCCAACATTACCAGTGCTGCCCATTTTGAACTCAACGGCAAAAACATGTTGAATCTGGCATCGAATGATTATCTGGGTCTTGCCAGCCAAATGGATTTACGGGAAGCATTTTTTGATATGACTCCTGTTTCTGAACGGCAGATGAGTGCCAGCTCCTCCCGATTGCTGACTGGAAATTTTCCCGCTTATGAACAGCTTGAACATAACATGTCGCAAGCCTTTGGCCGTGTGGTACTGCTGTTTAATAGCGGCTATCATATGAATATCGGGATTTTACCTGCGCTTGCAGACAGTAAAACCCAAATCATTGCTGATAAACTGGTTCATGCCAGTATGATTGATGGTATCCGTTTATCTAAAGCGAATTATGTGCGATATCGGCATAATGATTTAGATCACTTGGCACAACTTTTATTGAAATATCATTCAGATGAGTCGATTGAACGTATCATTGTCGTCACAGAATCCATTTTTAGTATGGATGGGGATGAAACCGATTTAACTGCTTTGGTGGCGCTAAAAAAACAGCATCCTAAAGTCATGCTGTATGTTGATGAAGCGCATGCGGTAGGCGTACGCGGTTTACGTGGACTGGGCTGTGCCGAGCAATACAATGTGATAGGGGATATCGACTTCCTGGTAGGTACCTTTGGTAAAGCGCTTGCTTCGGTTGGTGGCTATTTGGTCTGCGAACCGATAATCCAGGAATATTTGATTAATTCAATGCGCCCGCTCATTTTCAGTACGGCCCAACCTCCCATCTGTATGGCTTGGACAAATTTTATCTTTCAGCATCAACAGGGCTTACAGGCAGAACGTCAATCGTTAACTGCATTATCACAATACAGTCAGCAGGCAGTAAAAAATCTGGGTTATGACTGTCCGTCAAGTTCCCAGATTATTCCGGTCATTATTGGAGATACGCATCAGACCGTAGCTTCAGCAGCCTATTTGCAAGATCATGGTTTTTATGTATTGCCTGTACGTCCACCCACTGTTCCCAAAAACTCGTCACGACTGCGGATATGTTTGCATCACGGAATAAAGAATCAGGAAATTCAGCACTGTTTTAGTGTACTGGAGCAGTATCAGCCATGAACAACACACTGGTTGCACAACGATTTGCTCAGGCTCAGCACAGTTATGATCAGCATGCCGTAGCACAGCACCATGTCGCTCAACATTTACTTCATTTAATGCAACAGTATATTCCCCAACCACATATGCAACGTGCGCTAGAAATTGGTTGTGGTTCAGGTCTGTTTAGCCATGCTTTTTTACAGCATTATGAGGTTGATCAGTTGTTTTTAAATGATCTTTATCCTGAAGTGAAACAGCATTTTCCTGAAACTGAGCAATTCATCTGGGGTATAGGCGATATCGAACAGTTGCCATTACCGCAGTCTTTAGACTTGGTGGTGTCCTGTTCAGCCTTGCAGTGGATTCAGGAGCTACCAGCCTTAATCCGAAAAGTGGCCAATGCCTTGAACCCATCAGGATACTTCTGTTTTGCCAGTTATGCAGAAGACAATTTAAAAGAAATTAAAGCATTAACAGGACAGGGTCTGGATTATTTACCACTGGAAACTGTAGCAAATATCTTGCAGGCACAGGGCTTTGAACTGCTGATGGCAAATGAAGAACGGATCCAACTCAACTTTGCCCAGCCTAGAGATGTGTTAAAACACATGAAATCTACCGGTGTGCAGGCAACGGCTCAGGGTTTTCGTTGGAGCAAAAGCTCACTTGCGCAGTTCGAGCACCATTATGCTCAATTCCAGATCCCGGAAACAGAGGGTTATCCTTTGACTTACCATCCCATTTACCTGATTGCACGGAAGGCTCTATGAGTTTGAAAATCTATTTTGTCAGCGGCATTGATACCGCTATTGGTAAGACCTATGCCACCGGTTTTTTAGCCAGAAGCTGGAATGAACAGGGGATTCGAACCATTACCCAAAAGCTGATTCAAACTGGCAATGTGGATGTTTCAGAAGATATTGAGCAGCACAGGATGATCATGGGGTGTGGACTGCTGCCTGAAGATCATGACAAGCTGACCATGCCAGAAATTTTTAGCTATCCAGCCTCACCGCATCTGGCATCTGAACTGGATCGGCGTTCAATCGATTTCGAAAAAATTCAGCAGGCAGCCACTATACTGGCCGAGCGTTATGACCGGGTTTTGCTTGAAGGGGCAGGCGGATTAATGGTGCCGCTGACCCGGGACATGCTGACAATCGATTATATTGCAGCGCACGATTATCCTGTCATTCTGGTAACTTCAGGCCGTCTGGGCAGTATTAATCATACTTTACTGAGCCTGGAGCTACTCAAACAGCGTAAAGTCACACTTCATGCTGTGGCATTTAACCATACTGATGACCATCAGGACCAAACGATTGCGATGGATACTATTCAATATTTAAAGGAGTATCTGCCCCAGTATTTTCCAACAGCCGTATGGCTGGATATTCCTAAGCTTGCAGGTCACGCTTAGACACGCCGCACTTGATTTCAATGCGAAGCCCATAGGGCCGTCGGGCATTAAAAGAGAGCAGATAACCATATTGTTTTAACAGGTTAGCGGTTAATGTCAGCCCCAGACCATGGCCGTGCTGCTGAGCAGATTTGCGCCAGAAGCGTTGTCCTAAATGTTGGATATCCTCGGCTGTAAGTTGTTGTTCATTATCTTTAATCACTAGGCAACCAGGATGCAGGGATGGAGCTAAAGACTTCCGGTTGCGCCTTGTTTTCAACCCCATATGCGCCAGCCGCCGCGAAAATGATCATGATCAGCAGGATAAAAATAACCGCCTGAAATGAGCCATTTTGCGCTATCTACCAAAAGGCAGACTGATCCTAATCATGATTTCGAACAGGCTAATTCAAAAAAGACAAGATTATTTAGCGGCTGTCGTCAGAAAAATATAGATTATCCTATGATTTTAAAGAATTATTTCTTATGTAAAAGAAATAATTTATAACAAGAAAAATCTTTAAAAGGTTTTTTTAGCTATAAAAAAATTGAATAATGAATAAAACATAAACCACCAATAGGGCAGAGATGACCAAGAATTATTATGAAATATTAGGTGTACCTCGAGATGCAACTGTTGAGCAAATTAAAAAAGCTTATCGTAAACTTGCCAGAAAATATCATCCCGATGTCAGTAAAGAAGCTGATGCAGAAGAGCATATGCAACAGTTAAACATTGCTTACGATGTGTTAAGTAATGATGAAAAAAAAGCAGAATATGATTTTGAATTAGACCATCCACAGAATAGCCAGGGTAGGGATGCTCATAAATATTATTCAAATATGGGCGGACAGGATTTTACAGGGTTTGAAGACTTGTTTGGTCGCTTTGGTGGCGGTTTTGGTGGTTTCAATGAACAGCGTTATCAGGGTCGAGCATCCTATAGAGGTGATGATCAACACGCGACTCTAGAAGTAGATTTGGATGTTGCATTCCATGGTGCAACTCAAAATGTCACTTTACAGATTCCAACTATCAATGCGTACGGGCAAGCAGAAGTACAGCGTAAAGTCTTAAAAATTAAAATTCCAAAAGGCATGAAAGCAGGGCAAAAAATTCGTTTAACCGGACAGGGGCAACCGGGTATTCATGGGGGGGAAAATGGTGATCTGTATATTGAAATCCAATACAAAGCTACAGATTCAACTTATGCTGAAAACGCGGATGTCTATCATCATCTGAAGATTAGTCCATGGGAAGCAGCACTTGGACAATCGATTACGGCAAGCTTACCCAATGGTAAACAACTCAATATTCAAATTCCAAAAAATGCCAAAACAGGTCAACAATTACGTTTAAAAAATCAGGGGATTCCTGCTAAAGATGCAGGGCATTTATTCCTCATCCTCGATATTGTGCAACCACCTGCACAAACTGAACAAGAACAACAGGCTTATGAAGCATTTGCAGCAGCATTCTCCAAATTTAAGCCGAGATCATCATAAGGAGTAAAATTATGACGACAGTTAAATATTATGAGGTGGTCTTAGAAGATATCCAACAGGCAGAAGTTGTAGATGAGCAACAACGTTATGATTTAAATAGTTTTGCTCAAGTTTGTGGTCAAAGTCCTGAATGGATTCTGCAACTGATTGAATACGATATTTTGCCGAATCGCGTAAATGCATCAGATTTATATTTTTTAGTGGATGATGTGGCACGTGCACAAAAAGCGTATCGTTTACAGCGTGATTTTGATGCAAGTTTTACTGCTGTAGCCATGATGTTGGATTTAATCGAAGAATTAGAGAGACTTCGACGTTTATAGACACAGAACAAAGTAATACGCTGGTCAATTTAGCTTATGTCCTTAGGATGGGCAGAAACGTTGTTGATGCCAGATTTGAAATGTCGGCAACTCTCTGGAAAAATGCCCTGGCAGCCTTGCATTTAACTGGCTAGCGCAATCCGATAATAAATAATAACAAACCCACCGCTCAGTTAGCATACAGTAAGTAAAGAAGTGGTTGACTGTGATCATAAAAATAACAGCTCAAGCAGGAGGGAAGCTAGATGGCCAAGTATACTGATATCAATAGTTTTAATACCTTAGAAACATTAACCGTCGGTTCAGAACACTATCAGATTTTCAACCTATCCAAATTGCAAGTGCAGTTGGGCGACCTGTCCCGGCTGCCCAAATCTTTAAAGGGCTTGCTGGAAAATTTATTACGTTTTGAAGATCAGCTCACGGTGAAGACCGAGCATATTCATGCCTTGGCAGGATGGCTTAACGACCGAACTTCAGAACAGGAAATCCAGTATCGTCCGGCACGGGTGCTGATGCAGGATTTTACCGGTGTTCCTGCAGTGGTTGATCTTGCTGCAATGCGTGCAGCAGTGGCCAAAGCCGGCGGTGATCCGGAAAAAATTAATCCGTTGTCACCGGTGGATTTAGTCATCGATCACTCGGTGATGGTCGATTACTTTGCCAGCCCGCAAGCTTTTGAGCAGAATGTTACCATTGAGATGCAACGCAACGGCGAACGCTACCAGTTTCTGCGCTGGGGGCAGGCGGCACTCAATCAGTTTCGCGTGGTGCCGCCAGGAACCGGGATTTGCCACCAAGTCAATCTGGAATATCTGGCACAAGTGGTCTGGAGCAATGAGGTCGATGGGCAGCGCTTTGCCTTTCCTGATACCTTGGTCGGTACCGATTCACATACCACCATGATCAATGGCTTAGGCGTGTTAGGCTGGGGGGTAGGTGGTATTGAGGCGGAAGCGGCCATGCTAGGCCAACCGATCTCCATGCTGATTCCGGAAGTGATCGGCTTTAAGCTTACCGGTAAACTCAAAGAAGGGATTACAGCAACTGATCTGGTGCTGACCATTACCCAGATGCTGCGCCAAAAAGGCGTAGTTGGAAAATTTGTCGAATTTTATGGTGATGGCCTGGCCGATTTACCCTTGGCGGACCGTGCCACGATTGCCAATATGGCACCGGAGTATGGCGCTACCTGTGGCTTTTTCCCGGTTGATGAGGTGACGCTTTCCTATTTACGTTTAACAGGACGTCAGCCGGAAAGAATTGCCTTGGTAGAGGCTTATAGCAAGTTGCAAGGATTATGGCGCAATCCGGGGGATGAACCCGTCTTTACAGATACGCTGGCTTTAGATATGTCGACGGTAGAAGCCAGTCTAGCGGGTCCGAAACGCCCACAGGATCGTGTACTATTGTCACAAGTGCCGAGAACCTTTGATGCCTTCATGGATCTGACCTTGAAACCGGTCAAAGAAGAAAAAGAGCGTCTGGAAAATGAAGGAGGGGGAGGTACGGCTGTTGAAGCGAGACAGGCCAACCTGCCCCATGAAAATGTTTTTTGTATGATTGAGGGTAAAAAATATCCGTTGCAGCATGGTGACGTGGTGATTTCAGCGATTACCTCCTGTACTAACACTTCGAATCCCAGTGTCATGTTGGCAGCAGGGCTATTGGCCAAAAAGGCAATCGAAAAAGGTTTGCAGCGGAAACCCTGGGTGAAAAGTTCACTGGCTCCAGGTTCCAAAGTGGTTACCGATTATCTCAATGCAGCAGGGTTGACGCCTTATTTGAATCAACTGGGTTATAACCTGGTAGGTTATGGTTGTACCACCTGTATTGGTAATTCGGGACCTTTACCTGAAGCGATTGAAGAAGCTGTGCAATGTTTCGATTTGAATGTAGCCTCAGTGCTTTCCGGAAACCGTAACTTTGAAGGACGAGTGCATCCTTTGGTGAAAACCAATTGGTTAGCATCTCCCCCCTTGGTTGTTGCCTATGGTTTGGTCGGGAATATTCGAACTGATCTCACTGCTGAGCCGATAGGTGAAGGCTTTGATGGGCAAGCAGTTTATTTAAAAGATATTTGGCCGACACAGATGGAAATTGATGCCGCACTGCAGAACTTGAATACTGAGATGTTCCATAAAGAATATGCGGAAGTGTTTGAAGGTGATGCCAAGTGGAAAGCGATCCAGATTCCTCAAAGTCAAACCTATACTTGGGATGAACAATCGACCTATATCCGACATCCACCCTTTTTTGCAGAAATTGATCAGCCGGTGCGACCAATTCAGCAGATCAAACAGGCACGGATTTTGGCTGTATTGGGAGATTCAGTCACGACGGACCATATTTCCCCTGCAGGCAACATCAAAAAAGATAGTCCTGCCGGACGATATTTGCAGCAACAGGGGGTTGATGCAAAAGACTTTAACTCTTATGGATCCCGCCGTGGCAACCATGAGGTGATGATGCGAGGCACCTTTGCCAATATCCGCATCAAAAACGAAATGCTGGGTGGGGAGGAAGGTGGCAATACTCTGCATATTCCAAGTGCAGAAAAACTCTCGATTTATGATGCGGCAATGCGCTATCAGGCAGAACAAACCCCACTCGTGATTATTGCCGGGAAAGAATATGGCACCGGTTCTTCACGTGACTGGGCGGCCAAAGGCACCAACCTATTGGGGGTGAAAGCAGTGATTGCTGAAAGTTTTGAGCGGATTCACCGTTCTAATCTGGTCGGCATGGAGGTGTTACCTTTACAGTTTGTGGAGGGTCAGAACCGGCAGATCTTGAACCTGACCGGGCATGAAACCCTATCAATTCTAGGATTGTCGGATGATATTCATCCGCATCAAATGCTGGATGTAGAAGTGCAACATACCGATGGTACATATAGCCATTTTCAGGTGTTGTGTCGTATTGATACCTTGAATGAGGTGGAATACTTTAAGGCAGGTGGGATCTTGCACTATGTTTTACGCAATTTGCTCGCTTCCTAAATTGGATGATGAAAACCCGACACCGGCCACAATGCCGGCCAGTTAAGCAGTTTTACTGACTTATTTATGCGAAATGATTTTAATGACATTGCAAATTATGACTAAATTGAAAGAACTCTGCGAAACTTAGTTCAAGAAGGTGAGCTAATTAAAGTGGATTATGGTATTTATACCAAAGTAAGAAAAAACCAAATGACCGGAAAAATAATACCAGCCTTTCTAGAAGGCGCTGATGCAGTGATCTTCGAGGCATTAAAAAGATTGGATGTACAGATTACGTTGGGTAAGGCTACGGAAAATATTTATCTGGTCAACCCACCCAGATTCCAGTCTTTACTCAAATTAAAACCCTACATCGTTTTATACGCCAATTGTCTGTAGGTTGTAGCCAATTAATGCCTGATATAAAAACAGTTTGCAGATGTCGCTGATGGACTTGGTATTGGTGCAATTTCTATGTGTAGACAGGTAAGTGTCCGCCGAACCTGATATGATCCTCGAAAGTTAGACGGTTGATTAAGCAGCTTTAAGGACTGATTTCTATATACAAAGGGAGAGCCTTTTAATATCACCTTGATTCATCATATTGAAATACTGGTACTACAAAATAGCACTATTCATGTGATTAAACCGTACCGGGTTTGTCGGAGACTTTTTATTTAAGTTAGGCCACAAACTCAAAAGGTGACACATAATCTAACGCACTATGTAAACGTTCCTTATTGAACCAATCTACCCAGTNNAATCACCTCTGTTTTGTATAAGTCATTCACAGTCTCAGCCAAAGCAATATCATATGAATCACCAGTCGTACCGACTGATGCTCGTAAATTTGCTGCCTCTAAACGATGACATTATTGTCAAAATGCAGGGTATGGGTGGCTCCCCTTAGGGGCATAATTTGTTGAATCCTAGGTTACTATTAAAAAATCAGAAAAAATAGGAGCTTATAGCTCCCATTTTTTGTTAGCTTTCCAAGTCCCTATGTTAATTTGAAGAATACTTCATCATAACGTTCGAATACAGCTATATTTTTTTGATTTCTACAATATCACTGGATTCAATGAGCGATTGGATATTACCAAATAAACTTTGAATATAATCAGACGCTATATGGATATCTAAATCCTCCCTGCTACGCCATTCTTCTAAGAAGAAATATCTACTCGAGTCATTTTCGCTAATATAAAGCTCATATTTCAAGCATCCTTCTTCGTGAAGCGTAGGCTCTATTACACTTTTTAAAAGCGCTTCTAACGTCTCTTTTTGATCTGACTTTGCCTTAAAGTTCGCAATTACTGAAATAGTCATTATTTCACCTTTAATTTGTTTTAGAAGTTTTCTAGTACAATTTTGCCTTTTGACTTACCTGATTCAAGTAACTTATGCGCCTTCTCCAAGTTTGCAGCGTTAATTTTGCCTAGATTTTGGTTGAGGGTACTTCTAATTTTTTGCTGGTCAACTAATTGAGCAACCTGTTGCAATAGATCACCTTGCTTTTCAATATCATCGGTTTCATACATTGAACGGGTGAACATCAGCTCCCAATGGATAGAAATAGATTTAGTCTTAAACGGCATAATATCAAATGTTTGTGGATCATCGATCAATCCAAGCTTGCCTTGTGGTGCAATCAGAGAAACTATTTGCTTGATATATGTTTCTGTATGATTTGTAGAGAATACGTATTTTGGTTTTTCAATGCCTAGTGTATCGATTTGTGCATTCAAATCTTTGCTATGATCAATGACATGGTCGGCACCCAGTGATTCAACCCAAGATTTCGTTTCTTCACGTGAAGCTGTTGCTATAACGGTCAGATTTGTTTTTGCTTTTAGGAGTTGGATAGCGATAGATCCTACACCGCCTGCACCACCAATAATTAGAATACTGCCAATTTCTGTTTCTGAAATTTGAAACCGATCAAACAGCATTTCCCATGCCGTTATTGCAGTTAATGGCAATGCTGCTGCTTCTGCATTAGATACTGTAATGGGTTTAAGACTGATAATTCGTTCATCGACTGCTTGAAACTCAGCATTACTACCATCTCGGGTTAAATCGCCAGCATACCAAACAGAATCTCCTACTTTAAATGAGGTAACTTTTGAGCCAACTTCGATAATTTCCCCAACGGCATCCCAACCTAAAATACGATTATTTGCTTCAGACGAATTTTTTCTCACTTTGGTATCAACTGGGTTCACAGAAATTGCCTGAACTTTTACCAGTACATCACGCTCCTTAAGCGTAGGCTTAGCTTTTTCAATATCTACCAATGAATTTTTAAAATCATCATGGTTATTTATAACATACGATACGGCTTTCATAGATTTGTCCTTAACTTTAAAAATATAGTAAAAATGGGAGCAAGGTGCTCCCATTTTTTGTTATTCAATTATTAAAACTCTTGGCTCGTTGGGCGTAAAACAATTTCATTAATATCTACATCCGCAGGCTGTTCAATTGCATAAGCAATTGCTCGAGCGACTGAGTCAGCTGGTATAGCTTGTTTGTAGAAATCAGTAACAAACTCTGAACTTTCTTTATGAGAAGAACCAAATTTTAGTTCTGACTCAACTGCACCAGGCTCAATAGTAGTCGTTCTAATTGTTCCCCCAACTTCATGACGAAGTCCTTCAGAGATGGCTCTTACAGCAAACTTAGTACCGCTATAAACAGTACCTCCTGGACTAAATACTTTTATCCCTGCAACAGATGCGAGATTAATAAAGTGTCCAAAGTTTTGTTTTTGGAAAACAGGTAGAGTAGCTGCTATACCATAAAGAACACCTTTAATATTAATGTCGATCATACGATCCCATTCATCAACTTTTAGCTCACTTAATGGTGCAATAGACATTAATCCAGCATTGTTTACCAATACATCGATTTGACCAAATGCGCTTAATGCCTTTTCAATAAGTGCTTGTACTTCATGTGGTTTGGTTATATCCATACCAATAAATTCAGCTTGACCACCTTCAGTACGAATGTCGTGAACAATAGCCTCTAATTTTTCAGTACGTCTAGCACCAAGTACAACCTTTGCACCTTTTTTAGCAAGTAAGCGAGCAGTAGCTTCACCTAAACCACTACTTGCACCTGTGATAACAATAACTTTATTTTCTATATTATTCATACAAGT
>NZ_DJBE01000078.1:0-90984 GCF_002429925.1 Acinetobacter sp. UBA5984 | reverse complement strand
AAAGTGTCAACACACCCTAAAAGAAACTCATTAAAGCATGAATTAAACCTCATAAAGCCTCTTTACAAATAAAATGAATAAGATAGTTATGATCATTGTTTACAAATTGTAATCCGTCTATATTAAAATAAACATTAAGTAATTAATTATAAGAATTTCATAATTTTAATTAATTTAAAATAAGAGTGTTAGGAATGGATTACTGGAACAGTGTTTTATTTGTATCGATTATAATGGTGGTAGGTTTAGCCATTATTGTCATGCTAGTGGGCTACAAGATGTGGAAAAACCTAGTGGTGACTTTACTAATCTCTACAACAATTGGTTTTCTGATTATATGTACTATTAACTTTATCTTTGGGGAAAATTTGCATTTGCCTTGGATTCCTGATCAGAGCTGGCATCATAAAATCACCTTGGAAATTGCCCTGATGAGTTTACTGATTGGTGGGGTCAGTACCTTTATTATTATGCTGGGAACCATGATTTCGAAAAATAATCGTTAAATTATAAAATTAGATGCATTTTCAAACAAGGTATTATTATTTTTTATTCAGGTTTTTAATCAATTTTATATCAAGATAAAATACTCAGGGTGAGTATATATACTGATTTGATTTAGAAGATATTAATCTTCGTGTATTTCACATTTTTTGCAGTCCAATAAGACGCCCAGTTTTTCTTTACGGCCTTGTTCGGTCATGACCCAAGGACGGTTTTGCCAAGGTGGATCATGCCGCACATGCTGACCATGACCACAGGTCAGTTCAGCGACCCAATGATTTTCTTCATCCAGATGAAAGCCGACAATTGCCTGCTGCATGATAAATGCTCTTGTTGATTAAAGTCTTTAAGCATTTATACAAAATTAGTCATGCAAAATCACCATAAACAAAAGAAACTGCACAGGCTATACTCCTTGCTAATGTATTTTTAAGAAAGAGCACACAGACATGCGCATACTTGTTGTGATGGATCCCATCGAAAATGTAAACCTGAAAAAAGATTCAACCATGGCCATGTTATGGGCAGCTGCACGCCGTGGACATGAACTCGGTTATGCATTACAGCAAGATTTATATATCGATCAAGGGAAGGCCTTTGGTCTGATCTCGCCTTTGCAGGTATTTGAAGACTATAACCATTACTACGAACTGGGTGAAAAGAAAAAAGAATCGATTGCGGCTTATGATGTGGTGCTGATGCGTAAAGATCCGCCATTCGACATGAACTTTGTCTATACCACTTATATTCTGGAACAGGCAGAACGTGAAGGAGCATGGATTATCAACAAACCGCAAAGCCTGCGTGACTGCAATGAAAAGCTGTTTGCTACTCAGTTCCCGCACCTGCAAGTTCCGACTTTGGTAACGTCGCAACAAAGCCTGATCCGTGAATTTTTAAAAGAACATGTTGATGTGATTGTAAAACCATTGGATGGTATGGGCGGCACCGGAATTTTCCGTATCTATCAGGATGGTATTAATATCGGCTCAACCATTGAAGTTCTGACCAACAATGGTAACCAGCCGATTATGGCACAGCGTTATATTCCTGAAATTGTAGAAGGGGATAAGCGTATTCTGATGATCAATGGCGAACCAGTACCATATTGTCTGGCCCGTATTCCGCAAAATGGTGAAGTGCGTGGCAATCTGGCAGCAGGTGGCTTAGGTCAAGCGCGTCCATTAACTGAGAATGATAGAGCCATTGCAGCGCAAGTGGGTCCTTATCTCAGAGAAAAAGGCTTGGTATTTGTTGGTCTGGATGTGATTGGTAATTATGTCACTGAGATTAACGTCACCAGTCCAACCTGTATCCGTGAAATTGATACCCAGTTTGGTACCTCCATTGCAGATGATCTGTTTGATGTACTGGAAGCCGGTCTGGATCAAGCCTAAGCTTTCAATAATAAAAAAGATCCTCATCCGAGGCTCTTTTTTATTGGGCATAACGCTTGAATAAAAACAAGGTCATTAAGATTCCTAATATGGAGAGGCTGGCGGTAACTGCCGCGATATAAGCCCAATTCTGTGTGGTCGAAACCAGTGCTGCGCTCAAAGGCGGCCCAAAAAATTGAGCACAGGCTGAAAGCTGTAAAACCAGACCCATACTGGCTGCTACGGCATTGGCGCGTGGGGCATGCTGCAAAGTAATAGCAAAAACAGTGGTCGGGATGATTCCACCAATGATAATCTGCCAGAATGAAGTATTTGATGGTGCTGGTTGAGTCGTCCTGTTGGGTGCACATGCTGCTGAATCTATTTGTAGATATCGTTTAATGATGCCTGCAATAATCAAGCATAGACTGCCGAGAATGGCCCAAATATTTTGCCAGTTCAGGTATTCGAGTAAAACAGGAATAATAAAAACAGCCAGACTGACACCCACGCCCATATAGGAACTCCAGAGTCCCATTTTAAAATTCAGTGTTTCAGGCTGGCTGATCCGTTTTACAATTGCAGCGCACACAAGGAAATAGTTAAAAATCCGATACTTTCGGTAAAGCGGAAGAAATATAAGGCTGTGGCATGCTGAATCCAGAGGCCAGCGATACTGCTCAGTCCTAAAATGATTAACGCCAGAATCAGGCAGCGCTTTAAACTCACTTTTTCCGAAAAAGCACCAATACAAAGGGCAAACAGCATCCCAGCCCCTTGCACTAAAGATAGAGAAAACCCGGTTTGTGTAAAACTTAAGCCTAAATCCTGTTGCAGAATGGGAATAACAGCAGACAGTTTACCGACATGCATGGCCGCCAGATAACCGGCTAAAATAATCCATAAGTCACGAATTGATATTTTTGACATCTATAATGCTTGAATCCATTTAAGGAATATGCAGATCAATTTGAAAAAATTTATTTAGATATAGGGATAACATAAAATTTTATTCAGATTTATATGATTTAGGCATAAGTTAATAGGATGAATTAAATGGAAAAACGGACAGTAAATAGTGAAAAATATATAGATTTAGGGGATAGCTAAAAAAAGATCAAATGAAAAATATTCAAAAATTATGCTGATATTTCACTTAAGTCTAAGGAAAAATGCAGACCTTATAATAAAACTAGTTTAAACTTCAAATTAGTATGAAAAAAACAATGAAACGCTTGTTGAAATAAGGTAAATAAACTTTCAAGGGCAAGCGTTTGTGATTACAATTGATGACTTAAATTAGACCTCCTGTTTCATTTTTAAAATTGAAGAATTAGACCGTGACCGACGCTCAGCAAAAACAGCCTAAACATGTCATGATGATGGCCGCAGGTACGGGTGGACATGTGTTTCCAGCGTTAGCCGTTGCAAAAGATTTACAACAACAAGGAATCGAAGTGTCCTGGTTGGCAACACCAGCAGGCATGGAAAACCGATTATTAAAAAACCATAATATTCCAATTTATCAAATCGATATTCAAGGTGTGCGTGGCAATGGTTTTGTGCGTAAAGCCTTGGCCCCCTTTAAAATTCTAAAAGCCACTCTTAGTGCCATGAAGCATATGAAACAGCTCAAAGTCGAAGCTGTTGCAGGCTTTGGCGGTTATGTGGCAGGACCGGGTGGTCTGGCAGCGCGGATCTTGGGTATTCCTGTGATTATTCACGAGCAGAATGCAGTCGCGGGTTTTACCAATACCCAGTTGTCACGGGTCGCTAAAATAGTATGTCAGGCTTTTCCTGATACTTTTCCGGCACAAAATAAAGTGGTGACCACTGGGAATCCGGTACGTAAAGAAATTACAGAAATTTTAAATCCGTCCTGGCGTTATCAGGAGCGGGAAAAAGCTGGCCAGCCGTTACGAATTCTGATTGTTGGTGGTTCACTTGGGGCACAAGCCTTAAATGAACGTGTGCCGGAAGCCTTGAAACAGTTGAATGTGCCGTTAAATGTTTATCACCAGTGTGGTCAAAATCATGCTGAAGCAACGCGCGCACGTTATGCAGACAAACCAGCCTCCTTGCAGGTTGAAGTTCAGCCTTTTATTGAAGATATGGCTCAAGCTTATAGCGATGCCGATCTGGTCATTTGCCGTGCCGGTGCACTAACGGTTACTGAAATTGCAACTGCTGGCGTAGCTGCAATTTTTGTACCGCTACCAAGTGCGGTTGATGACCATCAGACTGCGAATGCCAAATTCCTGGCCAATCAGCAGGCAGCCAAAATCTGCCCACAGCCCACCTTGACGCCAGACAGTTTAAAAACCTTATTAGAGCCGATGCTTGACCGTCAGGTATTGATGGAAATGGCGGTAAAAGCACGCCGTCAGGCTCAACCCGATGCGACCCAGCATGTGGTCCGTTTAATTCAAGAATTGTAATCCGAGTAAATTATGTCTCCAGTAACCCCAGCAGACCAAGCAAAGAAATTAATTAAAGTCCCGGAAATGCGCCGGATCAAGCATATCCATTTTGTAGGGATTGGTGGTGCAGGGATGTGTGGGATTGCAGAAGTACTGAAAAACCAGGGGTATAAAGTTTCTGGTTCAGACATCAAAGCCTCTAAAACTACGGCTCAATTAGAAGAAAATGGTATCAAGGTCTATATCGGCCATGCAGCCAGCAACATCAAAGGTGCCAATGTCATCGTGGTATCTACCGCGATTGATAAGGAAAACCCGGAAATCAAGGCAGCCCTTGAAACCCGTACACCGGTAGTCCGCCGTGCAGAAATGCTGGGTGAGCTGATGCGCTACCGTCACGGAATCGCGGTTGCAGGCACTCACGGTAAAACCACAACCACCAGTCTGATCACTTGTATGTTAGCAGAAGAAAATCTGGATCCAACTTATGTGATCGGCGGCTTGCTGAACCGTACTGGTGTGAATGCCGCTTTGGGTGCGAGCCGTTATATCGTGGCAGAAGCCGATGAGTCAGATGCATCATTCCTGTATCTAGAACCAATGGCTGCCGTGGTAACCAATATTGATGCTGACCATATGGATACTTATGGGGGTAGCTTCGATGTCTTGAAAGACACCTTTATCCAGTTCCTGCAAAAACTGCCATTCTATGGTTTGGCGGTTGTGTGTGGTGATGATGCCAATATCCGTGAAATCATGCCGCGTATTGGTCGTCCATTACTGACTTATGGTTTTAATGAAGACAATGACATTCGTGCTGTCGATGTTGTACAAGAAGGTATGCGCAGCCACTTTACCGTATTACGTAAAGATCGTGAGCCGCTACGTGTTACTGTAAATCAACCGGGTCTGCACAATGTACTCAATGCCTTGGCTGCAATTGGTATTGCGACAGATGAAGGCGTATCCGATGCAGCTATTTGCCGCGCACTGGAAGGCTTTAGTGGTGTAGGTCGTCGTTTCCAGGTACAAGGCCAATTCGAGCTTGAAGGCGGTGATGTGAAACTGGTCGATGACTATGGTCACCATCCAAAAGAAGTAGAAGCCACTATTAAAGCCGCTCGTGCCAGCCATCCAGATCGCCGTCTGGTGATGATGTTCCAGCCGCACCGTTTTAGCCGTACCCGTGACTGTTTTGATGACTTCGTAGAAGTGCTTTCACAAGTCGATCAACTGCTCTTACTTGAAGTGTATCCGGCAGGGGAAAAGCCAATTGTAGGTGCAGATAGCCGTGCATTGGCTCGTAGTATTCGTTTACGTGGGGAAGTTGAACCAATTCTGATTGATCCGGTCGAGGGGAACCTGAGCCAGGTGATGAAAAAGGTATTGCAAGCAAATGACTTGTTATTAACCCAAGGCGCAGGTAATGTTGGAGCAATCTCAATCGAACTTGCTCAAAATCATTTATATGTAAAGTAAAATAGTCATGTTATGACTAATTGAACAGATTCAAAAAGTTTAAGGATATAAACGTGTCAAATGCTTCAAAATTCGGAAAAGTTGCCGTATTGCTGGGTGGTAAATCTGCAGAGCGTGAGGTTTCGCTAGATAGTGGAACCGCCGTACTTGAGGCATTAGTGCGTTCTGGGATCAATGCAGAAGCGTTTGATCCACAAGAGCGTAGTGTTACCGAGCTGGTAAATTATGATCGTGCGTTTGTGGTATTGCATGGCCGTGGCGGTGAAGACGGCCAGATTCAGGGCGCGCTGGAATGGTTGAATATTCCATATACCGGTACAGGCGTACAGGGTTCTGCCATTGGTATGGATAAAGTCAAAACCAAACAGGTTTGGCAGGGTTCAGAATTACCTACTGCGCCATACCGGATCGTGACCAAAAACTCGAATGCTCAAGAAATTGTATCTGCTCTAGATTTGCCGCTGATCATTAAGCCTGTACACGAAGGCTCAAGTATTGGCATGAGTAAAGTTGAAAAAGTAGAAGACTTTGCCGATGCGATTGCCAAAGCGACTGAACATGATGCCGTGGTTATGGCAGAGAAATGGATCACAGGCCGTGAATTTACCATTGTGATTCTGAATGGTCAGGCTTTACCTGTCATTCGTCTGCAACCGCCAGAAGATGTGGCTTTCTATGACTATGAAGCTAAATATCAGCGTAATGATGTGGAATATGGCATTCCATGTGGCTTGAGCGAATCTGAAGAGAAAGAATTGCAAGCCTTGGCCCTACGTGCTTTCCAGGCAGTGGGTGCAAGTGGTTGGGGCCGTATTGATGCAATGCAGGATGAGCAGGGCAAGTTCTGGTTACTGGAAGTGAATACAGTTCCGGGTATGACCAGTCACTCTCTGGTACCAAAAGCGGCTGCAGCAATTGGCTATAGTTTTGATACGCTCTGTGTAGCGATTCTGGAACAAACATTAAACGGTGCGGCATACTAAGTTATGGCTCAACTCCCAGCAACCATGCGCCGTAAACGTGCTGCGATTACCTCAATTCACGACAAGCCGCCGACACGCAAAGAGAAACTGACCAACCTGGGTGGTTGGGCCTTGTTGTGTGTCGCGCTGGTGGTGCTGGCTTTTGGGATTTTTGGCCTGTACAAGGTGATGACTGATGCTCAGGTAGCAGAGCTGAAAGTGGCAGGAACGCGTTCAGCAGCTGAAGAGCGTCAGGTCATGCAGTACGTATCACCGATTGTGACTGAAAACTATTTCACTTCGGACCTGGAATCGATTCGTGACCGCGCACTGGAATTGTCCTGGGTGGACCGTGTGGTGGTATCTCGTGCCTGGCCAGACAAGATTCATGTCCGGGTAATGCCGCATCATGCTATTGCCCGATGGGGTACAGGACGACTGCTGAGTGATAGTGGCATTATTTTCACTGAAGTCAGTTCTAAAGATTATTCAGCTTTACCGTTGCTGCATGGACCCTCTACTCATGCAAATACCATGATGCGACGTTATAATGAAATCAATCAGTTATTTTTACCACAAGGTATTCGTTTAAAAGAATTATATTTAACTGAACGAATGACGTGGTTTATGCAGTTTGATTCAGGTTTGCGTGTAATTGTCGATAAAGACCAGACCATGAGCAAATTGCAACGTTTGAGTCATCTGTCCTATAGCGAACTAAAACCGGTATGGTCAAAAATTTCAGCGATTGACCTGCGTTATCGTAATGGATTGGCGATTCAATGGAAAAATTCAATTCCGCCTAAAATTGTAAATGGTCAATTTATTGTAACCATTAATGACACGGGCGTTGAGAATAATGTGACAGTAAAGCCATAATGACCGGCTTTAAAAACTAGAGGCCTTATAAAGCCATAAATCTAACAAACACGTAATGGTAGTAGTTAATAATGAGTGAAGCTGTTCCCTCGGTTGTGGCGATTGACATTGGGACACACAAAGTTTCAGTTTTGATTGGTAAGGTACACGCGCCAGACAATATCCAAGTGATTGGGATGGCGACCGCTCGTAACCGAGGCATGAATAAAGGAAAAATTGTCAGTCTCGATAAAGTCATTACCGCCATTAAAAACGCCGTACAAGAAGCGGAAGATATGGCTGAATGTCGTGTGCATTCTGCGTGGATTTCGATCCCAAGTGCTGAATTAAAAAGCTTTTATGCCTCGGGTAGTACCACCATTGATAATAGTGAACATTCAATTACGACCAGTGAAGTGGTGCGGGCACTTGAGCTGGCCAAGGCCAGTCATGTCACCTCAGATCACTATCTGGTCAGTGCGGTACCTTTAGGCTTCGAGCTGGATGATGCACCGGAATGGGTACTCAACCCGATCCGTATGTCGGCACATAGCATGACCGGGCATTATCATTTGATGATGTTACCGATCAGCACCATGCAGAATATTGACCGCGCTTTAAAAGGGGCCAATATCGGTGTGGAGAAAATGGTGGTGTCCTGTCTGGCTACCGCTGAAGCCAGCCTGCTCAAAGATGAAAAAGAATATGGCGTGTGTCTGGTGGATATCGGTGCGGGAACCACCAATGTCGCTGTTTATCTGGATGGCCGTCTGGCGCTAACCCATACCATCCAGCGTGGTGGTGAACATGTCACCCGTGATATTGCAGCGGTTTTACAGACGACCACAGAAGAAGCAGAACGTCTGAAATTGCTCTATGGCTGTGTTGATCTGAAAGTGGTTAAACCAGAGCATATGATTCAGTTCCAGGGCATTGATGGACCACAAACTATCAGCCGGATTGAACTGACTGAAATTATCATGGCACGTTATGAAGAAATCATGGGTCTGGTGCGTGATGAACTGGTGAACCATGGCGCAATGCAAGGCCTTTATCATGGTGTGGTGCTGACTGGTGATGCCAGTCAGATTGAAGGTATGGTCAGCTTTGTACGTCGTACCTTGGGTGTGTCCGCGCATCTGGGCAATCCGCCGGTACAGGTCTATGCGGATGAACAGCACCAAGCAGCTTTACGTCGTTCCCAGTACGCAACAGTGGCTGGTTTGCTGATGTTTAGCCAGAGTGATACCCAGGAAACCCTCGTTGAAACTGAAGACGGGGATAAGTTATCAGTTACACAGCGCATTAAACGGGCATGGTCAGGTTTTAACGAAACGTTAAAAGCGATCTTTTAAGCGATTTTTATTGTGAATATTGTTGGGAAGTTGTAGTTAATTGGGCTTGTACTTGACAAGTGCCTGCTTGAGCAGCATTCTTAAAAACAATTTTTATCAAGATTAAGGCAGTATACGGGCTTAGTGACTGCCAATTATGAATTAGGAATTTTATAGGTCATGGCCTCATTTGAATTTTTCGAAGAAGATCATAGCGATAGCAATGGTCAAGCCCGTTTCACTGTATTTGGTGTAGGTGGTGCGGGTGGTAATGCTGTACAGCATATGTTGCAGTCCGATATCCAGGGCGTAAAGTTCGTCTGTGCCAATACAGACAAACAGGCACTGGATCGCATGGAAGCCGAATTTAAAATTCAGCTGGGTGAGCAAAGTACACGTGGTCTGGGTGCTGGAGCAAATCCACAGGTCGGTCAAGCGGCAGCAGAAGAAAGCCGTGAACTGATCCGCCAGCAGCTTGAAGGTACCGATATGGTATTCGTTACTGCCGGTATGGGTGGCGGTACAGGTACCGGTGCTGCGCCAGTCGTTGCTGAAATTGCCAAAGAAATGGGCATCCTGACTGTTGGTGTCGTGACTACGCCATTCAACTTTGAAGGTAAACGCCGTTTGCAATCTGCCGAGAAGGGGATTGAAGCGCTAGAACAGCACGTAGATTCTCTGATCATCATTCCAAACCAGCGTCTATTGAAAGTCTTTCGTGATATTTCAATGAAGGATGCGTATAAAAAAGCGGATGATGTACTGTTGAATGCAGTACGTAGTATCTTTGATCTGGTGGTACGTCCTGGTCACATTAACCTTGACTTCGCCGATCTGAAAACTGCAATGAGTACGCGTGGTTATGCCATGATGGGTGTAGGCTTGGGGCGTGGTGAAAACCGTGCACGTCAGGCAGCAGAGCAGGCGATTCGCAGCCCATTATTGGATAATGTCACCATCATGAATGCTAAAGGTATTCTGATTAACGTGACTGGCGGTGATGACGTAACCTTCGGTGAAATTGAAGAAATTACTGATGTTGTAAACCAGATCGTGGATCTGGACGAAGGTCAGGTCTTCTACGGTACAGTATTTGATCCGGATGCTCGTGATGAAATTAGTGTAACGGTGATTGCGACTGGTTTGACTCGCCATGCTGCAGATTCGGTTGAGCCAACTAAACGCGCGAATGTACAGGCAGCACGTCCATCATCTCCGGCAGTAGTTGAAGATGATGATGTACCGGCAATTCAGCGTCAGCAAAATGAAGCAGGTGCAGCAGCTAATCCTGCAGCTTCAGTTTCTAGCCCACGCCCAACACCAATGAGCATCCAAGATTACCTTAAAAATCAACAGCGTAAGTAATATGTAACAGCATGTGTTTACTATGATTGCACAGAAAAGGTGGCTTTAGAGCCACCTTTTGTTTTTTATCAATGGCCAAATATGCTAACGTATAGCGGTTTTATTGGTGAACAGATGATAAAAAGCATGTTGAAACAACGTACCCTGCAACGTATCGTGAAAGCGAGCGGAATCGGTCTTCATAGTGGGCAGAAGGTTATGATTAACTTTGTGCCACACCACGCCGATGGGGGCATTGTGTTTCGTCGTATTGATCTGGCGCCACCTGTCGATATTCCTGCGGATGCCCTATTGATCCAGGAAGCCTTCATGTGTTCAAATCTGGTTCAGTCAAATGCCAAAGTCGGTACGATCGAGCATGTGATGAGCGCCATTGCGGGATTAGGTATTGATAACCTGATTATTGAAGTGTCAGCTTCAGAAGTTCCCATTATGGATGGCAGTGCCGGACCTTTCATTTATCTGCTCATGCAGGGCGGCTTGCAAGAACTAGATGCACCAAAGAAATTTATTAAAATTATTAAACCTGTTGAAGCCCTGATCGATGATAAACGGGCAATTTTTAGCCCACATGACGGCTTTCAGCTAAATTTCACTATTGATTTTGATCATCCTGCCTTCAAAAAAGAGCATCAGTCTGCCAGCATCGATTTTTCTACAGAAACCTTTGTTTATGAAGTCAGTGAAGCGCGTACATTTGGCTTTATGAAAGACCTTGACTACTTGAAAGCCAATAATCTGGCTTTGGGTGCAAGCTTGGAAAATGCGATCGGTGTAGATGAAACCGGCGTGGTCAATGAAGAAGGTTTGCGTTTCTCGGATGAGTTTGTACGTCACAAGATTCTGGATGCAGTAGGTGATTTATACCTGCTAGGCCACCAGATTATTGCCAAATTTGATGGCTACAAATCAGGGCATGCTTTGAATAACCAACTATTGCGTAACGTGAAAAGTGACCCAAGCAGCTATGAAATTGTAACATTTGATGACGTAACTCAATGTCCAATTAGTTATGTAACTGTGACATAAGTCCTTGTCTTTGTGTCTTTGTGTTATAACTTAGCCGCATCTAATGTGATACCTGTCACATAAAAACAACATTGGAATTTATTACATCTCATTGCAATGTTACTTTTTATTGCTTGCCAAACGTAGTAAAGCTTGGCTAAGCTTAGGGTCGCTTATAAAGTCAGCAGCACCGCGGAGTAATTCCTGTGTTTCTGGACTCAAGGCTCTTTCAGATTTTTCTGGAACCGGTTGAACAGGGGATGGATTCCTTAAGCAAACTTGGATTTTAGTGAGATCTTTTAATTCGTTTATTTGAGAGAGTTGTGAGATGTATTGCTTTTGAAGATAGGCCAATTGAGAAATCATGGCTTGGTTTTCACCGGTAATCGTTAACACACCATTTTGATAGCAGGCAACTTGCCATTGTTCGGGTTGAGGCAATAGCGGTTGTACGAGTTTCGTAAGCTTCTGCCATGCAGAAACTTGTGATGAGAGAAACGAAAAGTTTCCTGTTTTTATCTGTTTTCTTGTTTTTTGAAAAACGTTGACAGGTTCCGACATACATAATTCCTACATGTTTATGTCTTAATCTTATGCGCTTCTTAAAGTGGATATCAAGGAAGAGATCTTCAAGAAACTCGATTAGCAGTTTAGAGAGGTTTTTTATGCATATGCCTATGCGACGTATCCTATTGGCATTTTCTATTTCGGTTTCAGCTGCTTCAGTAGCTTTTGCAGATTTAGTGGATCTGAATCAACAAGATGCTACACCTGACCGTCTTGAGCAGTTAACACGTACTTTATCGCAGGGTTCTTATACCCATCCTGAAGATATTGATATTCCCGCACAAACCAAATTAAATGTTCAGCTATTTGAAAAACCGGTTGAACTGAATAATCAGACCATTGCCCAAAAATATGGCAATTCTTCATCCAGCAAAGTTGCATCTTCAAATAACCCTTATTCATGGCTAGTGGCTCATCCATTACCAGACATGAAACGTGTCAGCTCAAGTTTCGGTGGTCGTACCATGGGTGGCCGTGCTGAAAATCACTCAGGCCTGGATCTGGCTGCTGCAAGCGGTACACCGATCTACGCAACTGGTCTTGGTATCGTAACCAAATCGGGTTGGGGTACAGGTTATGGTCAGTATGTCGAAATTAACCATGGTAATGGATACCTTACTCGTTATGCCCATGCTTCACGCTTGATTGCACGTGTGGGAGATCAGGTGCAAGCCGGTGATCATATTGCGAATGTAGGTTGTACAGGTCGTTGTACAGGTCCTCATCTACACTATGAAGTAGTAAAAGACGGTCAACGTAAAAATCCTTCAACTTATTTAGCAATGTTACCTTAAACGTAGCTTTGCTCAAAATAACTGAAATACTTTAATGCGTCTGATACTTGATACTCATAAAATATCAATCAAACCGCTTTTAAGGCAATTAGGCTGAACATTTCTTCCAGGGAGTAGAGAAGGAGTTCGGTCTAATTGCTTTTAGATATTATATTATCACCGAGAATTATAACTGTCGTATAAAAAATCGCCATCATTGACTTCTTTTTGTTACTTTGTGTAATAAAGTGTCAATGGATATTTAGATAATAAATAGTACTCCAGAACCGCATTCAGCCAGAGCCATACCTGCATAAGCCGTAAATATGATACATATAAGTGATCAATTTGGCTTTCAGGAACTGTAGATTATGGCGTTTTATGGAGATACCGACGCTCAAGAAACCCAAGAATGGCAAGACGCTTTTGACTCCGTTTTGCAGCACATGGGAACCGAGCGCGCCGCCTTTTTACTTGAAAAACTTTATCAACGCGCAATTGCCAAACATGTTCCTATTCAGCGTTTAAATACTCCCTACTTAAACACTATTTCTGTAGAAGAACAACCTGCGATGCCGGGCGACCAGGATATGGAGCGCCGTATTCGCGCGCTGATACGCTGGAATGCTTTGGCAATGGTGCTTCGCGCAAATAAATCCGGTGATGACCTGGGTGGTCATTTGGCCAGCTTTGCTTCATCTGCCACTTTATATGATGTGGGTTTTAACCATTTCTTCCGTGCCAATAACGACAGCTTCGGTGGCGACCTGATTTACTATCAAGGTCACTGTGCACCGGGGATTTATGCCCGCTCATTTTTAGAAGGCCGCTTAACTGAAGAGCATCTCAATAATTTCCGTCGTGAAGTCGGCGGTAAAGGCCTGCCTTCTTATCCTCATCCTTACTTGATGGCAGACTATTGGCAGTTCCCGACGGTATCGATGGGTCTCGGTCCAATCATGTCGATCTATCAGGCTCATATTCAAAAGTACCTGATGAACCGTGGCCTGATTAAGGAAGAAGACCGTAAAGTCTGGGCGTACCTGGGCGATGGCGAAATGGATGAGCCGGAAAGCTTGGGTGCGATCTCACTGGCGGGTCGTGAGAAGCTGGACAACCTGATCTGGGTGGTGAACTGTAACTTGCAGCGTCTGGATGGTCCGGTACGTGGTAATGGCAAGATCATTCAGGAACTTGAGTCATTATTCCGTGGTGCTGGCTGGCGCGTGATTAAAGTTGTCTGGGGTCGTCACTGGGATCCGCTACTGGATAAAGACAAATCTGGTGCACTCAAAGCGATTATGGAAGAAGCAGTGGATGGTGATTACCAGCGCTATCAGGTGAAAGGTGGTGCCTACGCACGCGCACATTTCTTTGGTAAATATCCAGAAGCAGAAGCTTTGGTCAAAGACCTGAGCGATGAAGATATCGATAATCTGAACCGTGGTGGTCATGATCCATACAAAGTCTTTGCTGCCTATGCAGAAGCGACCAAGGCCAAAGGTCAGCCAACGGTGATTCTGGCGAAAACCGTAAAAGGTTATGGTCTGTCTGATGAAATTGAAGCGGTGAACAAGACGCACCAAATCAAGAAAATGCAGCTAGAATCATTGAAATACGTACGTAATCGTTTCAACTTGCCTTTTACTGATGAACAACTGGAAGAAATTCCATTCTACCGCCCAAGCGAAAACTCGCCTGAAATTAAATATATGAAGGCACGCCGTGAGGCACTGGGTGGTTATCTGCCAGCACGTCGCAAAGAAAGCGAATCTTTACCGATTCCTGAGCTCTCTGTTTTTGATGCTGTGCTTAAAGGTTCAAACGGTAAAGAACAGTCCACCACCATGGTCATGGTCCGCTTAATCTCTGCCTTATTAAAAGAGAAAGCAATCAAGGACCGTGTGGTCCCGATTGTTCCGGATGAAGCACGTACCTTTGGTCTGGAAGGGATGTTCCGTCAATTGGGGATCTATGCAGCGCATGGTCAACAATATACCCCTGAAGATCAGGAACAGTTGATGCATTACCGTGAAGCCAAAGACGGTCATATGTTACAGGAAGGGATTAACGAAGCCGGTGCAATGAGTGCATGGGCAGCCTTGGCGACCAGTTATTCAACCAATAACTTGCCAATGATCCCGATGTACATGTACTACTCAATGTTCGGCTTCCAGCGTATCGGCGATATTGCTTGGGCAGCAGGTGATGCACAGGCGCAAGGTTTCTTGCTAGGTGCAACCGCTGGCCGTACTACCTTAAATGGTGAGGGCTTGCAGCATCAGGATGGTCATTCGCATATTCTGGCCAACACCATTCCAAACTGTGTCTCTTATGACCCGTGCTTTGGCTATGAGCTTGGCGTAATCGTGCATGATGGTCTGCAACGTATGTATGTGAATCAGGAGCGTGTGTTCTATTACCTGACTCTGATGAACGAAAACTATGAACATCCACCAATGCCACAAGGTGCAGAAGAAGGCATCAAGCGTGGTATGTATCTGCTGGAAGAAGACGAAAAGGCGACGGTTCAGTTGATGGGTTCAGGCGTTATTCTGCGTGAAGTCATCAAGGCCGCAAAAATCCTGCGTGAGGAATATCAGATTCATGCCAATGTCTGGAGCGTGACCAGCTTTAACGAACTGGCTCGCGATGGTATGGCATGTGAAGAATATAACCGCCTGCATCCATTGGCTGAAGAAGCGAAAGAGCCATGGGTATCTCAGCAGTTACGTGACAAGGACGGTATTGTGGTATCGGCCACCGATCACATGCGCGCCTATAGTGAACAGATTCGTGCCTATCTTCCAGACAGTCGTCCGTTCGTAGCCTTGGGTACCGATGGTTATGGCCGTTCAGATACACGTGGCAATCTGCGTAGCTACTTTGGTGTCGATGCTGCGCATATTGTCGTGGCAACCCTGAAAAAACTGGCAGATGAAGGTGAAGTCGATGCACGTTTAGTGAAAGACGCGATCTCTAGCTTTGAGTTAGATACTGATCGTCCGGTGGCTTGGGCACCTCAGGCGACTCCTGAATTGCATCCAGTTGCTGACTACAAAGAGGAGAACTAATCATGCAAATTACGACTCCAGATATTGGTGTAGATAAGGCAACTGTGGCAGAAATCCTGGTGAAGGTGGGTGACACCATCGCTGTAGATGAAAGTATTGTGCTGCTGGAATCAGATAAAGCCTCTGTTGAAGTGCCAAGCACTTCAGCAGGTGTAGTTAAAAGCATCCTGATCAATCAGGGTGATGAAGTATCTGAAGGTATTGTCCTGATCGAACTGCAGGCTGAAGATGATGCCGGTACGGTAGAAAGTCAGGAAGCTGATGCTGCTGACAAAACTTCGGAAAATACCCCAACTGAATTGCCTGATGAGGAAATCCTGCAGGAAGTGGCGACACATCAGCCCAAAGCCTCTAGTCAAAATGAACAGTCCTCTCAATCGACTTCTACATCTACTGTAGAAGTGAAATTGCCGGATATTGGTGTAGAAAAGGCCCTGGTGGGTGAAATTCTGGTTCAGGTTGGCGATGAAGTTGAAGTTGATCAAAGCCTGGTCGTGGTTGAATCTGATAAAGCGACAGTTGAAGTACCAAGTACAGTTGCTGGTACTGTAGAGGCGATTCATATTCAGGAGGGCGATTCAGTCAAAGAAGGAGTGCTGATTCTGACAGTGAAAACTACAGATTCGGCACCAGCTGCTGAGCAAGCAGCGCCTCAAGCGGAAGAAAAGCCAAAAGCTCAAGCAACACCTGAAGTCAAAACTGAAACAGCACCACAACAGGCGGCATCCCCTGCAGGCGATATTGAAGTAAAAGTACCTGACTTGGGTGTAGACAAGGCAGCTGTAGCAGAAATTCTGGTACAGGTCGGTGATACGGTTGAAAAAGATCAGAGCATCATTGTGGTCGAGTCAGATAAAGCGACAGTAGAAGTGCCAAGCACGACTGCCGGAGTGATTAAGGCGATTCATGTTGAGCTGGGCCAGAATGTTTCTGAAGGCGTGGCACTGATTACGATTGAAGCTGAAGGACAAGCAGCACCTGCTGCTCCAGCGGAAAAATCAGAAGCACCTGCAGCTAAAGCTACGCCTGCACCAGCCGCAGCGCCAAAAGCTGACACTGCTGCTGTGACGCCTGAAATGCATAGTGCAGACAAGCTTAGCAAAGAGCAGAATGCTGCCAATGCCAAAGTTTATGCCGGTCCTGCTGTGCGTAAACTGGCTCGTGAACTGGGTGTGGTATTGGCAGAAGTGAAAGCTTCTGGCCCGCATGAGCGTCTAATGAAAGAAGACCTGTTTGCGTATGTGAAAGATCGTCTGACTGCACCGCAAACAACAGCTGCACCTGCGGCAGCTGCAGCTCCTGCAGGCTTGCCAAAACTGCCTGATTTCAGTGCTTTTGGTGGGGTAGAAGAGAAAGCTTTGACGCGTCTGCAACAGGTTTCGATTCCNNATCACTGAGCTGGAAGCTTGGCGTAATGAGCTGAAAGGCAACTTCAAGAAAGAAGGTATTGGCCTGACCATTATGGCTTTCATTATCAAGGCTGTGGCTTATCTGCTTAAAGAAGAGCGCGAGTTTGCCGGTCACCTGTCTGATGATGGTAAATCAGTTTTGCTACGTAATGAGATCCATATGGGCATTGCGGTTGCGACGCCAGATGGCTTGACTGTTCCTGTATTACGTAACCCGGACCAGAAGTCGATTAAGCAGATTGCTATTGAGCTGGGTGAGTTAAGCCAGAAAGCGCGTGACAAGAAATTGTCACCTAAAGATCTGCAAGGGGCGAATTTTACCATTACCAGCTTGGGTTCAATTGGTGGTACAGCATTTACGCCGTTGGTGAACTGGCCACAAGTGGCGATCCTGGGTATTTCTCCAGCAACTATGCAACCGGTATGGAATGGTGAGGGCTTTGATCCACGTCTGATGCTGCCATTGTCGTTATCTTATGATCATCGGGTAATTAATGGCGCAGATGCTGCACGCTTTACCAATAAGCTGACCAAGTTATTAAAGGATATTCGTACGCTCTTGATCTGATTCATGAATGTTTAAAAATAAAGACCCTGCTTCGGCAGGGTTTTTTAATATGACAATTTGTAAATATAAACACGGTTGGCTATAATGAGCGCACTTCATTGGGGAGTAGCCGCCTTTTGCGCAAAGCAGAAGGGTGATGGTCAACATATTTGCTCAACAGGGCATGGTCATCATAGCAAAGAACCAAATGAGCTTCTCGAAGCTTTCTTTTGTTGGCAAGACCTTTGATTTACCACTCTGCAGATATGGCTGGCAGGAGGGGTGAGTCATAGGTATGTAAATTGCTGGCCAGAGAAACACATCATGCTTTCTGCTTTTCTGATCTCATTAGCTGTTGTTGCCTTATCTGAAATGGGCGATAAAACGCAACTGCTTGCTCTATTACTTGCCGCACGTTTTCGTAAACCTGTTCCAATTCTCTTCGCAATCTTTTTGGCGACAGTCGTCAACCATGGCGTTTCCGCAGTCTTAGGTCAATGGATCACCACAGTGCTTAGCCCAACAGTCTTGCTGTGGATTGTATCGCTTGGTTTTATTGCGATGGCGGTGTGGATGTTAATTCCCGATGAATTGGATGATGAATCAGAAAGTATCAATAAATGGCAAAAATATGGGGTATTCGGTGCCACATTTGTGTTGTTTTTCTTGGCAGAAATCGGCGATAAAACTCAAATTGCAACAGTCGCTTTAGCCGCGCGCTTTGACAGTATTGGTTGGGTCACTTTGGGTACTACGATCGGTATTATGTTGGTAAATGCACCAGCGGTATTTATTGGTAATAAATTGGCAGAAAAATTACCAATTTCGCTCATTCATAAAATTGGCGCTTTGGTTTTCTTAATAATTGGTCTGGCAGCATTGGCACAACACTATTTATTTTGAGTGTTAAAGATATCGTAAATCCTGAGCTAATTGCTCGGGATTTTTTGCCTAAAAATGTGACTTAATTAACTGATATTATAGATAATATTGATCTGATTTTTATTGTAAGTTTCTCTAAATAAATATATGTTATTCACCTATAGAATATACATTTTTTACATAAAAATTTTGGGGAATGGGCATGGCTTTTGAACGTACTACATCACAAGTACTTTATGATGATGGAACGCATAAATGCATCAGTTTTACCAGCTTGGTAAAAGGTGAAGGTGTACAGGCAAACCAATTCCTGATTATTGATAATGAGCGTGCTGCAGTACTTGATCCGGGTGGTGATTTGACCTATGTACCGTTGACCATGGAACTGAACCGCTATACCCGGTTAAGCAATCTGGATTATGTGATGGCATCGCATCAGGATCCGGACATTATTACGTCCATGCCGCGCTGGCTGGTCTATACCGAAGCCAAAGTCGTAGCTTCCAAGCTCTGGGCGCGTTTCTTACCGCATCTGAATTCAGCCTTTATGAGTGACCGTATGAAAGGTAACTGGCTGGATCGTCTGGTTGAATTGCCGGATCATGGTCAGATCATTCCACTCGGTCAATCCAGCATTATTGCCATTCCAGCACACTTTTTACATTCAGTCGGTAATTTCCAGTTTTATGACCCGATTGCCAAGATCCTGTTTTCTGGTGATATGGGCGCGTCAATGGTCGAGGATGCTTCAAAGCCACTGGAAAATTTTGCGGCGCACATTCCGAAAATGAAGGGATTTCACCAACGCTACATGTGCAATAACAAGGTGATTCGTTTATGGGTGCAGATGGTACGTACCATGGATGTCGACATGATTGTGCCGCAGCATGGAACACCATTTGTGGGTAAAGAACAGATTAACCAGTTTCTGGACTGGATTGAAACACTGGAATGTGGCACTGATTTAATGGATGAAACTGTTTTTACTTGTCCTGAATAGTTCAAGAAAATTTTAAATTTTTTCTTGAGTAGAAAAACAACATTTTTTATATTTTCCGCCTGCAAAAAATTGTTTTTGATGACGAGAATTTATAAGAAATGTTGTCTCAAGTTCCTACACAAGATGCATGTTTAAGTTGTGGCGCATGTTGCGCCTATTTCAGGGTTTCATTTTATTGGGCAGAGGGGATTCCCATGCCTGAGCACTATACTGAACCTGTCACTTCCGTCTATTCATGCATGGCGGGAACCAATCAAAAAAATCCGCGTTGTATTGCGCTCGAAGGTAGCATTGGCGAACAGGTGAGTTGTGGCATGTACGAACTACGTAGCTCATCCTGTAAAGAAGTTCAGATTGCTGATGCCCAGTGCAATAAGGCACGGATGGCACACAATATGATTCCATTCATCCAGATTGAGCCGGATGAAGCCGAAAATGATGATAATTTCGAACGGGTGAGCTAAATCCAAACTCAAGATTTAAAAAGCAGGGTATGGACTCTGCTTTTTATGGGAGAAAAAATTAGTAGGGGATTTTGTAAACCGAATAAATATGATGACCGCTCTGGCATATTTAAATTGTTGATTGAATAGTCAAATTTACAGGTTTAGATATTCGGATTAAATCTAAGTCCAGATTTAGACAAAATAAATTTTGCAATTGCAATGAAATTTAGAGCTAAATTTGTTTATAATAGCGCACGGAAATTACCAGTGAGACTGTTATGTTGACCATCGTTCAAGACGCGTTAACCTTCGATGATGTCCTATTACTCCCTGCCTACTCTACTGTTCTCCCAAAAGATGTCTCTCTAAAGACACGCCTGACTCGCGGCATTAACCTGAATATCCCACTTGTTTCAGCAGCTATGGATACTGTGACTGAGTCACGTATGGCAATTGCGATGGCACAAAATGGTGGTATCGGTATTTTGCACAAGAACATGGATATTGCTGCCCAGGCCGCAGAAGTACGCCGTGTGAAAAAATTTGAAGCCGGTATGGTGAAAGATCCGATCACAGTTACCCCAGAAACTACAGTACGTGAACTGATCGCTGTGACTCAAGCGAATAACATCAGCGGTGTGCCCGTAGTTAAAGACGGTAAAGTGGTGGGTATCGTGACAGGCCGTGATACACGCTTTGAAACCAATCTGGAACAGCCGGTCAGTAATATCATGACAGGTCAAGACCGTCTGGTGACTGTGCGTGAAGGCGAATCGAAAGAAAACATTCAGGCCTTATTGCAAAAAAACCGTATTGAAAAAGTGATCGTTGTTGGCGAAAACAACGAATTAAAAGGCTTGATCACGGTGACTGATTTCCGTAAAGCGGAACTTTATCCAAATAGCTGTAAAGATGATTTAGGTCGTCTACGTGTAGGTGCAGCAGTCGGTACTGGCGCTGAAACACCAAGCCGTGTAGAAGCACTGGTTGATGCTGGTGTAGATGTGATTGTTGTGGACACTGCACATGGTCACTCTGCGGGTGTGATCGAGCGTGTACGCTGGGTGAAACAGAACTACCCACAAGTTCAAGTGATCGGCGGTAACATCGCCACTGGTGATGCTGCGCTTGCATTACTTGATGCGGGTGCGGACGCAGTGAAAGTAGGGATCGGTCCTGGCTCAATCTGTACGACTCGTATCGTGGCTGGTATTGGTATGCCACAAATCTCTGCAATTGATTCTGTTGCACGTGCATTGAAAGAACAGATTCCATTGATTGCTGATGGTGGTATCCGTTTCTCTGGCGATATGGCCAAAGCGATTGGCGCTGGTGCAAGTACCATCATGGTAGGTTCATTAATGGCGGGTACTGAAGAAGCACCGGGCGAAGTTGAATTCTTCCAGGGCCGTTACTACAAGGCTTACCGTGGTATGGGTTCTTTGGGTGCGATGGCTGGTGCGACTGGTTCTGCTGACCGTTACTTCCAGGACTCTAAAGCCGGTGCTGAAAAACTGGTTCCTGAAGGTATTGAAGGTCGCGTACCGTACAAAGGCCCAATGGGCAATATCGTGCATCAGATGATGGGCGGTCTGCGTTCTTCTATGGGCTATACCGGTTCTACAACCATTGATGATCTGCGTCAAAATGCCAAGTTTGTGAAAATCACATCTGCCGGTATGTCTGAGTCTCACGTGCATGATGTAACCATCACTAAAGAAGCGCCAAACTACCGTATGGGCTAACTTTCGCTGATTGTTTACTCTAAAAAAGCCGTCATCCTCATGACGGCTTTTTTGTTTTGGTGTACAGTGTTGCACAATGAAAAAGGATGATGTAAATCACCCGCTAAGAAGTGAGACAAAGCATGAGTTATTTTGGTACCGATGGTATTCGTGGAAAATTTGGTGAGTTACCGATTACACCTGAATTTGCCCTGAAATTAGGTTTTGCGGCAGGAAAAGTATTAAAACGAAATAGCAAAAAAAACAAACCATTGGTGGTACTGGGTAAAGATACCCGTTTATCGGGTTATATTCTGGAATCTGCGCTACAGGCAGGACTCAATGCGGCAGGTGTTTATGTGCATCTGCTTGGACCTTTGCCAACGCCGGCCATTGCCCATTTGACCCGTGCTTTGCATGCCAGCCTCGGCATTGTCATTTCTGCGTCACATAACCCATATTTTGATAACGGGATTAAGTTTTTCTCGAGTGAAGGCAAAAAACTGCCTGATGCTTTGCAGGATGAGATCAACCAGGAGCTGGAAAAAGAACTGGTGATAGAAGATAACGCGAACTTGGGTAAAAGTTTCCGCGTGAAAGATGCCAATGGCCGTTATATCGAATTCTGTAAATCAACCTTCCCATACCATTTAGACCTGAATGATTTAACCATTGTTGTTGACTGTGCCAATGGTGCAGCTTACAGCGTTGGCCCTGCGGTTTTCCGTGAGTTGGGTGCAAAAGTCATTTCCATCTATGACGAACCGACTGGTCTGAATATCAATGAGAACTGTGGTTCGACTCATCCAGAAAATCTGCAAAAAGCAGTGGTTGAGCATGGGGCTGATTTAGGCATAGCCTTCGATGGTGATGCAGACCGTGTGATCATGGTCGATAAAAACGGTGAGCAAATTACCGGCGATCATATTTTGTATATCCTCGCGACTCAGGCAAAAAACAAGCCGGCGGGTATCGTCGGTACCTTGATGAGCAATATGGCGCTGGAACTGGCGCTGGAAAAAGCCGGAGTAGAGCTGCTACGTGCTAAAGTCGGTGACCGTTATGTACTGCAAGGTCTGGAAGAAAAAGGCTGGTCGATTGGTGGTGAGCCATCAGGCCATATCCTGACTTTAGACAAGAGCACCACAGGCGATGCGATTATTGCTGCGCTGCAAGTCTTAACCGTGATGGTCGAGCAGAAGAAAGCACTGCACGAGTTAGTGGCTGATTTTAAATTATTGCCAAATGTCTTGGTGAATGTACGTCTGAATACCATGTTTGACCCGTACTCAGTGCCTGCTTTGACCGCAGAATTTAACAAAGCTGAAGAGCAGCTCAAAGGCCGTGGCCGTTTACTGATCCGTAAATCAGGGACTGAACCGGTGATCCGTGTCATGGTTGAGGGTGAGGATCTTGCAGAGGTGACCACACTGGCAAATTCATTGGCTGATGCGGTACGTGCCAACGCCGCTTAAATGGGGGAAGAGTAAATGAGCGATCTGATTAAGGATCTAAGCGAACTGCGTCTGAACTATCAAAAAGGCGAGCTACACGAAGATCAGGTCAATCCCAACCCGCATATGCAGTTTTTGCAGTGGTTTAACCATGCACTTGCTGCACAGCTGCATGAACCCTATGCCATGTCATTGGCAACCGCAAATGCACAGGGTCGTCCGCATGTGCGCACAGTGTTGCTGCGTGGTGCCACTGAAGCGGGTTATGATTTCTATACCAATTATGATAGTCAGAAAGGTCTGGATCTGGCCGAAAACCCGTATGCAGAATTACTGTTTTACTGGCAGGAACAGGAACGTCAGATCCGGATTAGCGGAAAGGTAGTTAAAATTTCGGAAGAAGAATCAACTGACTATTATCATAAACGTCCACGTGAAAGTCAGATCGCTGCTCATATCAGTACCCCGCAAAGCGGTATGGTTGCGAGTCGTGAAGAACTACAGCAACGTTTCTGGGATCTGCATCAGCAGGTCGCCAATCAGGAAGAGCTGGATAAACCGGGATTTTGGGGCGGCTATCGTTTGCAGCCAGATTATTATGAATTCTGGCAGGGCCGTCCAAACCGTTTACATGACCGCCTGAGTTATGAAAAAATCGATGGGGCGTGGAAACTACAACGATTGATGCCATAACAATGCCTAAACTTGAAATCAAGCAAAGACCTTTACTGACACGCCCTGAATCTTTTCAGGGCGTGCCTTCATTTGTAGCTGACATTCTGGCACGCCGTGGTGTGGAATCTGAACAGGAGCTGGAGCTTAAACTCAAGCATCTGTTGGCTCCGACCATGAAAGGCTTGCCGGAAGCAATTCAGCTAATTGATCAGGCTATAGATACTGGCCAGAAAATCGTAATTGTCGGTGACTATGATGCTGATGGGGCGACCAGTACAACACTGATGGTTTTAGCCCTGCGTGATATGGGTGCCCATGTTGAGTATCTGGTTCCTGATAGGTTTAAGTATGGTTATGGCCTGACACCTGCGATTGCAGATCTGGCTTTTGCCAATTTTACGCCGGATCTTTTAATTACGGTGGATAACGGGATTTCCAGTCATGAAGGTGTGAAGCAGGCGCAGGATCATGGTATGCAGGTGATTATTACCGATCACCACTTAACCACCAAGCCTACACCTGCAGCAGAAGCTGTAGTCAATCCCAATCAGTTAGGTTGTGATTTTCCAAGTAAGGCCTTGGCGGGAGTGGGGGTAGCTTTTTATGTCTTGGCGAATCTATCGACTCATCGTAAAAAGCTCGGTAAATCTTCAACGGTTATTACCAATTATCTGGATCTAGTGGCTTTAGGCACTTATGCAGATGTTGCAAGTCTGGACTATAACAACCGTATTCTGGTGGATGCTGGCTTAAAACGGATTCAGCAGCATCTTTGCCGACCTGGTATCAGTGCTTTGCTGGAAATTGCTGGTCGTGATGCTGCCACGCTCAAAGCGCAGGATCTGGGTTTTGTACTTGGTCCACGTATTAATGCAGCGGGTCGTATGGAAACCATGGATATCGGGATTGAGTGTTTGCTCGCTTCGGATCTGGCAACCGCTTATCCACTCGCAGAACAGCTGAATAAACTGAATGTCGAACGTCGTCAGGTAGAAGGCAAAATCAAGCAGGAAGCTTTGACTGAACTGGAAAAAATCCAGCTCGATGAGAATACTTTGCCTGCCGCACTGATCATGTTTGAACAGCACTGGCATCAGGGTGTGATCGGGATTGTAGCAGGGCGTTTAAAAGAACAGTTCCATCGTCCAAGTATAGTCTTTGCTGCTGATGAAGATGGTATTCATATCAAAGGTTCAGCACGTTCCATTGAAGGGATTCATATCCGGGATAGCATTGAACGGATAGCAGAGCAGTATCCGCATCTGGTCAGCCATTTCGGTGGACATGCGGCCGCAGCGGGATTAACCATTAAAAAGCAGCATTTTGCTGAATTTAAACAGGTCTTTGAACAGCTGATTGCAGAGATGGATGAAAGCCTATTTACTGCTACGCTGTGGACTGATGGGGAACTACCGGCATCAGCTTTCCAAATTGAAACAGTCGATTTACTGCAAAACTTAAGTCCATGGGGGCAAAAGTTTCCTCAACCAATTTTTGAAGGCATCTTTAAGATTCTGGATTACCGCTGGCTCAAGGATGTACATCTGAAATTACGTGTTGCTTTAGAGAGTGGACAGGTTATGGATGCGATTGCCTTTAATGCTATCGATAAATACAAATTTGATCCAATGAAGCAGCATGTACGTCTGGTCTATGAACTGGATAAAAATGTCTTTAATGGCAATGTCAGCCTGCAAATGCGAATTGCTCATCTGGAGCAATAAATTATTCAAATAAAAAAACCGCCCAATTGAGCGGTTTTTTTAACTTTTAATCTTGCAGATTAGAAGCGGTATGCGCCACGTACACCAAAGATATTGCCTTCGTCAGCAAAATCAATTGAACCTTCTAGGCTAACTTGCTGATTGAAGAATTTCTTCGCGCGAATAGTGAAGACATCACTATTATCAATATCGGAATCAGAGTAACCCAGACCAACGCTGAAGGTTTTGTCTAAATATAAATCTGCGCCGAGGCTATAAGCATCAAGATCACCGAAGCTTGCACCACCTTCAAAGTTCATGTCATATTGACCGACTTGAGTAACATATTTGGCACGTAAGGTTGGATCTACATCATCGCCTGCGTCATTGTTATAACCAGCTAGGCCAACAGCCAGTAATAGACCAGGAACCGGTAAATAACCTAATTCTGCTGAGTATATAGTTGTGTCATCATCACCAATTGGTGTATCAGTAGATGATTGACCAATATTACCACTTACATAAAAATCTGAATTTGGAACAAAATATTCAACACCTACATTAAATGTAGTCACATCAAATAAATCATAATCAATATAAGAAACCGCTGCATTAATATTGCTTGCACGATTTAAAAATGCTGCTTCATTAAGAGGCGAGTTCTTAACTTGAACTGGATTGAAGTAGTAAGTTCCATCAATTGCGAAACCAGTAGAAGTATCCCCATTGTCTGGATCAACCAGAGCAATCGTACCGCCTACTTCAGCTTGATAAGCGTGAGCAGTTCCTAGGCTAGCAATAAGTGCTGTAGCAAGAGTAAGTTTCTTAAGCATTTAGAGTCCTCTCTTTGTTATAAAAATATGACTGTTTGATGAACAGTTGTAACAAATTGTACAGATAATAATCGCCCCGTCAATGTGCAAAAACTACCTAAATGCTTGTTTAAAGTGCAATAAAAAACCCATCCGAAGATGGGTTTTTTATAATGAAATTTCTTAGTTTGGATTAGAAGCGGTATTTCGCAGCTAGACCAAATTTGTTGTAGTCTTGGTTACCAATTTCACCAAAACCTACACGACCTTCCAAGCTTACTTGTTCATTAAAGAATTTACGTGCACTTACACCAAATTCATTTGAGTCATAAGGGCCATTGTCTTTGCTTTGATAATCAGCACCAACACTTAAAGTTTTGTCGATGAAGTAGTCAGCTTTTAAGTTGTACTCATCTAGGTCGCCAAAGGCAGCGCCAGCTTCAAGGTTAATGTCTTTACCATTGCTTAAGGTAGTCACATATTTAGCACGTAAAGTTGGATCTACACCGTCATCATAGTCATTGTCATAACCTTTCACACCTGCTGCAATTAACAGACCTGGTGCAGGTAAATAACCGACTTCAGCACTATAAACGGTTTCGTCAAAATCAGGTGCATTGTCGTATTTAGAATCATCACGACCTACGCTACCACTCAAATAAAAATCTGAGTTTGGTACGAAGTATTCAGCACCTACACCATAACGGTGACGTTCTGAAGAGTCGTAATCATCATATTGATATTGAGCTTTCACATTACTTGCACGATCAAGGAAGGCTGCTTCGGCTAATGGTGCATTACGTGTTTCAACTGGATTAAAGTAGTATGTGCCATCAACACCAAAAGAGCCGCTTGAGCTACCATTATCCGGGTCTGTTAGGCCTGCAGATGCACCCACTTCTACTTGATAAGCATGAGCTGCTGTACCTGTAAGAGCTACGGCTGAAAGTAATGCTGAAGCGATTGCTAGTTTTTTCATGCGGATACTCCCCTCTGAAAATATGGCTAAAATTAATACACTTTTTGTTACAACTTTAAGTCTAGACCAATTCCAATAATCGTCAATCAAAGGAAAGTTACTACATTGTGAGTAAGGTAATATTATGTAATTTTCATTTAATAACTAATTGAATTTAAAAACTAAAAATGAAATGTTTTGTTTTATTAAAAATGTGTAGATATTGTGGAATGTATTGAAAATGCTATTTTTTATCTTGTTTTGTATGGGTTTTAGGGTTTTAAAATGAATCAAAAACCGAGTATAAAAATACAGCGAAATATATTTAAGAATAGAATGAGAAAGTATTAAAAATAATATTTAGCTATTTTATCAAGCTGACAAATTTTGTAATTAAAAAATGTGCGATTAATATTTTCTTACTTAGCTTTAAAGATGGATTTATCGCTATAAATTGGCGAAATAGACTGTGATATAATATTGACCTAAGAATTTATACCTAATTTTGATTGAGAGAAATTCACGTGGAAATTAATCCGTATCTAAACCAATTAAAAGACTTAAACGAACGTGGTCAAACACTACGGGGGTATCTTTGACTACGATCTGAAAAAAGAGCGTTTAGAAGAAGTCCTGCGTGAATTAGAAGACCCGGCGATCTGGAATGACCAAAGTCGTGCTCAGGCCATGGCCAAAGAAAAAGGCGAGCTTGAAAATGTACTGAATGTACTGGACGGATTAACGACCCAGCTCGAAGATGCCCAGGCAATGCTCGACCTTGCGGTTGAAGCAGATGAAGAGGCCATGCTTGAAGATGTGCAGGCTGAGCTGAATGCGGCTGAAGAAGAACTGGCGAAGCTTGAGTTCCGTCGTATGTTCAGCAACCCGATGGATCCAAACCCTTGCTATGTAGAAATTCAGGCAGGTTCAGGTGGTACCGAAGCACAGGACTGGGCGTCTATGCTGCTACGTATGTACATGCGCTGGATCGAACGTCATGGTTTTAAAGCTGAATTAATGGAAGAATCTGACGGGGATGTCGCTGGGATTAAATCTGCGACGATTCGTGTCGAAGGTGAGTATGCCTATGGCTGGTTACGTACCGAATCTGGTGTACACCGTTTAGTACGTAAATCACCCTTTGACTCGGGCAACCGTCGTCATACGTCATTCTCTGCCGTGTTTGTCTCACCTGAAGTGGATGACAATATCGAAATTGAAATCAATCCTTCAGATGTCCGTACCGATACTTACCGTGCGTCAGGCGCGGGTGGTCAGCACATTAACAAAACTGACTCTGCAGTGCGTTTAACCCATATTCCAACCGGTATTGTGGTGGCATGTCAGAACCAGCGTTCACAACATGCCAACCGTGACCATGCCTGGAAGCAATTACGTGCCAAGTTATATGAGCTGGAAATGAATAAACGTAATGAAGCTGCACAGGCATTGGAAGATTCCAAGTCTGATATCGGCTGGGGTAGCCAGATCCGTTCTTATGTCCTTGATGACTCACGTATCAAGGATTTGCGTACAGGGGTAGAAACCTCCAATACTGGCGCAGTTCTGGACGGTGATCTGGACAAATTTATCGAAGCAAGCCTGAAACAGGGCCTGTAAGAAATCGTTTAAAAGCTGGCGTAACAAAGCTTTAACAGACTGTGACTCTTATATCTAAATTATTCGATATATAAATCGAAAAAATACGATATAATGGTCGCAGATGCTGAATGAAGTTTCGTTGCGCCACTGATTGTGATGTGCCTATGGACCTTGATCTAATTTTTAAAGCCTTAGCCAATCCGACCCGTCGACAAATTCTGGAGTGGTTAAAATCTCCGGAGCAATATCTGTCTGCGGAAGAGTGTGGTGGCTTTCAACGTGGGGTCTGTGCAGGTCAAATTGAATGTTTGGGCCAGGTTTCCCAGTCCACCATGTCCAATCACCTGTCGGTATTACAGCAGGCTGGCCTGATCACTGCGACCAAGCATGGACAGTGGTCATATTTCTCCCGCAATGAAACTTTGATTCAGCAATTTATCGAACACCTACAACAACACCTTTAACAGGTGGGAGTAACGATGGCTGAATTAAATTCTCCTTTAACGCTCGGTGCGTTAGAGCTTAAAAACCGTGTCATCATGGCGCCGCTGACCCGTAGCCGCGCAACTGCTGATCGCGTTCCAACCCCAATGATGGTTGAATACTATGCGCAACGTGCAAGTGCTGGCCTGATCATTTCTGAAGCTACAGTGATTTCTGAAGAAGCCAATGGCTATTTAAATACTCCAGGACTGTTTACCGATGCTCAGGTCGAAGGCTGGAAAAAGGTCACTCAAGCGGTTCATGAGAAGGGCGGTTTAATCATTGCCCAGCTTTGGCATGTTGGCCGTGTATCGCATCCGGATCTGTTAAATGGTGAAACACCAGTCTCTGCAAGTGCAGTACAACAGGCGGGTCATGTCAGCTTGTTACGTCCAAAACGTCCATACGTTACGCCGCGTCCTTTGGAAGTTTCTGAAATTCACACGATTACCGAGCAATACAAGCAAGCTGCGATTCGTGCTAAAGACGCCGGTTTTGATGGTGTTGAATTACATGCTGCCAATGGTTATCTGATTGATCAGTTCCTGCAAAGTAAAACCAATCAGCGTGAAGATGAATACGGTGGTTCAGTGGAAAACCGTACACGGTTCCTGCTAGAAGCAACTGATGCACTGATTGAAGTATGGGGTGCGGATCGTGTAGGGGTGCATTTTGCGCCGCGTGGCGATGATCATGACATGGGTGATAATGATCCACGTGAAACATTTGGCTATGCCATGGAGCAGCTGGGCAAGCGCAAGATTGCCTTCTTCTTTACTCGTGAATATCTGGCTGAAGACAGTATTTCTGAATATATGAAGGAGCGTTCAGGTGGAGTACCTTATATTGCTAATATGCAGCTGAGTCGTGAAGATGCGATTGAGCTACTGGCAGCTGAAAAGGCAGATGCAGTCGCATTTGGTAAAGCCTACATTGCGAATCCTGATCTATACGAGCGTCTGCTTCAGAATGCACCGCTGAATGAGCTGAAAATGGAAAATATGATCGGTAGTCAGGTGGCTGAAGGTTATATTGATTATCCAACTTTGGCAGAAGTTAAGGTATTAAGCACCATAGAATAATTCGAAATAAGAGCCACATCGATTAACATGTCGATGTGGCTCTGTTATATTTTGCCGATTGAATCTGTTTTGGGGCGCAATGTGGCTACTCCATTCTGGTATAACGCAGCCTTGGCGCTAGCGAAACCGCTTTATCAATCCCGTATACGTAAACGTGCGACCAGTCCGGAACAATTACAACAAGAACTGCTGGAACGTTTTGGTCCTTTCCAGTCCCCTAAAAACCTGCAGGCGATTTGGTTTCATGTGGTATCCGTAGGGGAAACCAATGCCGCTCAACCTTTAATTGAACACTATTTAAAACTTGGGCATCCAGTTCTAGTGACCAATACCACCAAGACCGGGCAGGCACGTGCCAAATCTCTCTTCTTGAAAGAACCTTATTTAGACTTATTCCAGGCTGTATATTTACCAGCTGACCAGAAAACCCTGATTCGTGATTTTTATCAAAAATATCAGCCTAAATTGCTGTTATTGATGGAGACCGAGCTCTGGCCAAATCTGATTGATCAGGCACCGAATTTTAATGTGCCTTGCCTATTACTGAATGCCCGTCTTTCTGAAAAATCCGCCAAAGGCTATGGCAAAGTCAAAGGCCTAACCCGTGGCATGCTTAAGAATTTAACGGCTCTTTTGGCTCAGGATACAGCAACCCAGCAGCGTTATATTGACCTAGGTATCGCTTCAGAAAAAACTCAGGTCTTGGGCAATATCAAGTTTGATATCATGGCACCCCGGCAATTTATTGATCATGCGGCAGGGTTGAGACAGGAATGGTCTTTGCAAGGCCGGAAGATTATTACTCTCGCCAGTACGCATGCACCTGAAGAACAGCAATTGATGTCTGAGCTTAAAGCTGCGTTAGATGCAAATCCAGCATTAGTTTGTATCGTGGTGCCACGCCATCCGGAACGTTTCGATGAGGTGTTCCAAGCTGCACAGTCCTTAGGTTTAAGGACCCAGCGCCGTAGCTTGGGACAGCGCATTGAAGCTGATACTCAGGTTTATCTGGCGGATTCTATGGGCGAGATGTGGCTCTGGTATGCCTTGAGCCAAGCCTGTTATGTTGGTGGTTCTCTAAATGAACCAGGTGGTGGGCATAATATTCTGGAGCCGATTGCGCTAAATGTTCCAACGATTCTGGGTAAAAACTATTTTAACTTTCAGACAATTGTAGATGAGTTTGCGCAGGCGCATGCGGTAGAAGTGGTGCAGGATGCCACGCAGGCGGCTGAGACTTTACTAGAGATTTTGAATAATTCAGCTAAAGCTGAAAGCTTGAATATTGCTGCTCAAAAGATGATGCAGCAAAATCAGGGTTCACTTGAAAAGCATATTCAGGTGATTGATCAATATCTTTGATTATATTCTGATTTGTGAAGAAGCTGATTTTCATGGATTGACTGTATAAGGTTAAAACTAAGCCTTATCTTTATAGATTTAATGCTAGGAACTCTTCTTTCTTTTACTTTTGTTTCGGCAAAAGTAACAAAACCATTTGTCATCCACAAAACTCGTCATATACCATCTTTTTGCACAGATATCGCAGAACCTATATCAGGCAAAAAGAGTCCTGCCTCGCACAGTTGTGGATGACGTTTCCGCGTATCCAGTGATGGATTTGTTGAGTTAATTTTTTATGAATATCGTCCTGCTTGATCCCCGCCAAACCGAATCTGATCTATGGTCAATTACGTCAAAGCGGCAGCTGGAACATTTGCAACAGCATCTTGAGGTTCAGGTCGGTGACACATTAAAAGTCGGAATTCGGGAAGGGAAACGGTATGTAACTGAAGTTGTCGAAACTTCTGAAAAAGCAGTTTTATTGAAACCGATTCAAGAAGAAGCAGTTCCTGCAAAGCTGCCTGTTACTCTAATTGTAGCTTTACCACGTCCTAAAGTTTTGCGTCGTCTGATCATGGATGCTGTGACCATGGGCGTAGAGAAAATCATTTTATTGCATAGCTATCGGGTGGATAAAAGCTATTGGCAGACACCATTTTTGCAGCAGCTGAATCATTATGTAGATCTTGGTTTAGAACAGGCAGGGGATACGCTTGCTCCGAAAATTGAGCTGTATAAACGCTTTAAACCTTTTGTCGAAGATATCTTACCGGGACTTATTACAGCTGACCGTCCAGCCTTTGTTGCACATCCTTATGCGGAACAGCCGATGCCATACGCACTTCAGCATCCTTGCACGATTGTCATTGGCCCGGAAGGTGGCTTTATTCCTTATGAGGTCGATTTGTTCATAAAAAACGGCTGCCAGGCAGTGAGCCTTGGCAACCGTATTCTCCGTACTGAAACGGCAATTTCGTATGTTTTAGGTCGACTGTTTAGCGCGAGCTGAAGCATCTTCATGGCCATCGCCACGATAGATTTTCACTTCCTGCACCGGATATGGAATCGAAATGTTATGTTCAGCAAAGGCTTGAATTACCCGTTCCTGAACTGCACTGATTGAGGTACCTATGCCTGTTTCAGTGGTATTGACCCACCATAATGCTTTGAGGGTAATCGAGAAGTCTGCCAGTGCAATCACATTGACGCTAAATGCAGGTTGACTCAGGATGGTCGGATCTTTATCCAGAATTGCAGTAATAATATCCTTGGCTTTCTGGATATCATCTTCATAACCAATACCGACCGAAAATTCACAGCGGCGACGGGTATAAGCAGTATTCACCGTGACTGCACTGGTATAGACCGTAGCATTTGGAATTACGATACGACGACCATCTGGCGAGCGTAAAAAGGTTGCACGAATCTGGATATCTTCTACGGTACCCTCCAGACCATTCACGATAATGTCATCGCCAATCTTGAAGGGTTCCCCCAGCAAAATCAGTACGCCTGAGAGCAGGTTCTGGAAAATATCCTTAAATGCGAAACCGATCGCCACCGAACCAATCCCAAGCGCACTCATCAGCTGACCTGGGGTGAAGCCTGGAATTGCAATCACCAGCCCGATTAATACGCCAAAGAAAACAATCACGGTACTACCGACACGGTTCAGCACCAGCACCAGATTCTGTCGGGTATAAGTACGGTTTTCTAAAGTCTTACGGACAAAAAACTTAAATAGTTTTGACAGTAACCAGAAAATGACAATGACTATTAGCGCAATACAGAAATAAGGCACACGCTCCCAGAAACCTTCCATGATCTTATCAATGGTGCTATAGGCATCATTGTACTTGGAGGTATGTTCGATCACGGTTTGGGCAGTTTTTTCAGTCGCTTGATGCAGGAGCTCAGTCGTCCCTTCAGTTACCTGGCTTAAAGTATTTTCTTGCTCAGCCACAAAAACTCCACAATTTAAATTTCGCTTATTTTGCCTCAACTACAGCAAAAAATTAATAACAACGAAATTTATACACAATATATTTATGTAAAACAGACACAACTGTCTTAAAAGAACTCAGTCGTTTTTTGTTTCACTTCACTTGGGATTCTTGAAGGCTCACCTTCACTCATATAAGAGAATAACGCAGTCGTCGCCAACAGGCTCAGTACGGTAAAAATGATTACCAGCCAGGCCACAATTTTTTCCCAGACGGGGCTTGTACGTATCGGGCCATACTGATTGCTGCCTCTTGTTCCCGGAAAAAGCAGGATATAAATCCAGACAAACAGATTGATCAAAGGCACGAAGAATAGCAGCATCCACCAGCCACTGCGTTCTAGATCGTGTAAGCGCCGTACCGTAATCACAATACCGAAATACAGGTAGACCAGCATGATCGCCAAGGCAAACAGGCTGGATAAGCCATGCAGGGAAATTTGCCAGTTTGAATCTACCGATAGGCTGGCAATGTTCACAATATCAATACTTAAACCTAGCGCAATACTGCTGCATAAGAAAATAAACTGTAAAAATGCAGACCAGGCAATAAAACTCAAACGTCCAAATCGGCCCCTGATCGATAAGGGATGATCTGCTGCAGGAAAAGGAGGAGGGAAATAGGAAGGTTCAGTTGAATTCATGGGCAAGATCCTAAGCCTGTATAAAATACAGCGAGAGTGGGCGACTCATTTTATTTAACGATAGCAATATCTAGCTGACTTTGGCCATAGCTGAGCATTATCCGAAGTTATTCTGATTGAATTTGAATAAATAATCTACGACGAAAGCATGATTGTAGGATTTGAAATATGCAGTACATACTGCCATTATGCATAAAAAACAATCAACAAAATGCCATCAAGCTCTCGTGATGAGATAGAACAAGATCAAGGAAGCGAACAATGAAAGAAATCTATCCAGTACCAGCAGAATTTAAGAAAACCGCACGTACCACTGATACAGAGTATTTTGAGCGTTATCAGCAATCCATTGAACAACCGGATCAGTTCTGGGCTGAACAGGCACAGCGCCTGGACTGGATCAAACCTTTTACCCAGGTTAAAAATACCAGTTTTGATAAAGATAATTTTAAAATTGAATGGTTTGCAGATGGCCAGCTCAATGTCAGTGCCAACTGTCTGGATCGCCATCTTAAGGAACATCCTTATAAACCGGCGATTATCTGGGAAGGGGACCATCCGTCCCGTCACAAGATTATTTCTTTTCATGAGCTTTATGATGAAACCTGCCGTTTCGCCAATGTTCTGAAAAAAAACGGGATTAAAAAAGGCGACCGGGTGGTGCTGTATATGCCAATGGTCTCGGAAGCCGCAATTGCCATGCTGGCCTGTGCCCGGATTGGTGCAGTGCATTGTGTGGTGTTTGGTGGTTTCTCACCTGATTCTCTGGCTAGCCGGATTGAGGACAGTCAGGCCAAAATGGTGATTACCGCAGATTCGGGTATGCGTGGTGGTAAAGCCATTCCATTGAAAGCCAATGTGGATGAAGCGCTGAAAATTGCTGGCACCGAATCGGTTGAACATGTCATCGTTGTACATCGCACTGGCAATCCGGTGGAAATGCAACAGGGACGTGATCTCTGGTATCACATGGAAATTATGACCGTGAATGAGATCTGTCCGCCTGAGCCGATGAATGCGGAAGATCCACTGTTTATCCTGTATACCTCGGGTTCAACCGGAAAACCTAAGGGCGTACTGCATACCACAGGCGGTTATCTGACTTATGTGAATTGCACCTTCCGCGAAGTTTTTGACATCAAACAGGATGATGTGTTCTGGTGTACTGCCGATGTCGGCTGGATTACCGGGCATTCCTATGTGCTGTATGGTCCGCTTTCTAATGGTACAACCACGGTCATGTTTGAGGGGGTACCACAATATCCAAGCTGGGCACGTACCGGACATATCGTCGACAAGCACAATGTGACCATTCTCTATACCGCACCAACTGCCATTCGTGCCATGATGCGTGAGGGGGATGCCTATGTGCGGGAAAGTGATCGTAGCAGCCTGAGAATTTTAGGTTCGGTCGGTGAGCCGATTAACCCGGAAGCTTGGAACTGGTATTACTCGGTAGTTGGTGAAAGCCGCTGTCCAGTGATTGATACCTGGTGGCAAACCGAAACCGGTGGTTTTATGATTACGCCTTTACCGGGCGCGACTGACCTGAAACCGGGTTCTGCAACCCGACCATTTTTTGGTATACAACCAGCCATTGTCGATGCAGAAGGCAAGGAAATTGAAGGGGTGGCAGAAGGCAATCTGGTAATTAAAGATTCCTGGCCAGGTCAGATGCGCACCATTTGGGGTGACCCGGGTCGCTTTATTGAAGCTTATTTCTCGACCTATCCGGGAACGTACTTTACGGGTGACGGCGCACGTCGTGATGAAGATGGCTATTACTGGATTACTGGTCGTGTCGATGACGTACTCAATGTCTCAGGCCATCGTCTGGGTACGGCAGAAATTGAAAGTGCACTGGTGGCCCATGAAGCTGTTGCCGAAGCGGCTGTGGTGGGTATGCCGCATGACATCAAAGGTCAGGGGATTTGTGCCTTTGTCACCTTGCAGGCAGGGACTGAAAGTACTGAACAGCTGCGCGGTGAACTGGTAGCTTGGGTACGTAAAATTTTAGGGCCAGTGGCAACGCCAGATGCCTTGTACTGGGCACCCGCTTTACCTAAAACGCGTTCAGGAAAAATTATGCGCCGGATCTTAAGAAAGATTGCTGCCAATGAACTGGATAGTCTGGGTGATACTTCAACATTGGCGGAGCCACAGGTGGTAGATCAATTGATTGCTGAAGTGCAGCGCAATCAAGCATAAGTTTGGGACGTTCAAATACCGGCATTATTTGCCGGTATTTTTGTCTCAGGAATAAGCTCTGCATGCTTTCGAATATAGTGCCAAGCTGCAATCTGCTAAGCTAAAACCATGCTGAACTTAGGTCAAAAGAATGAATGTACGACAACAATATTTAGATCAATCTCCCCTGCAAATTGCCCAGCAGCTGGCAGAAACTTTTGCCCAAACGGCCGCAGTTCGTGACAAGCAGGGCGGTAATCCTAAAGCCGAGCGTGATCTGATTCGCCAGAGTGGCTTGCTGGGCCTGTCCATTCCAAAACAGTATGGTGGTCAGGAAGCAGACTGGCAGACGATTTTTAAAACCATTCAAATCATTGCCCAAGTCGATAGTTCATTGGCACATGTTTATGGGTTTCATCATTTGCTGATTGCAACGGTTCAATTATTTTCCCAACCGGAACAATATGGTCCATGGTTTGAGCAGACTGCTCGGGAAAACCTGTTCTGGGGCAATACCTTAAATCCACTGGACCGTCGTACTACCGCAACAAAAGTTGCTGAAAAAGAATATATTTTTGATGGAAATAAAAGTTTCTGTTCTGGCTCTATTGATTCCGATATTTTACTGTGCTCAGGCTATAACGACGCTGGAAAATTACTCATTGGGGTAATTCCAACAGCACGTAAGGGCGTAAGTTTTCTCGGTGACTGGAATAATATGGGTCAACGTCAGACTGATAGCGGCACCAGTCATTTCGAGCAGGTCAAAATTCATGAAGATGAATTGCTTTTAAATCCGGGTCCACTCAGTACGCCGTATTCAAGCTTACGTCCTTTAATTGCCCAATTGATTTTTGTGCATCTGTTCCTCGGTGTAGCAGAAGGTGCATTTGAAGTGGCCAAACAAACCGTACAAACCCAAAAAGCCTGGTCAAAATCATTGGTAGAAGATGCAGTGAATGACCCCTTTATCCAGAAGCATTTTGCCGATTTTTATGTGCAGCTGGAAAGCGTGCGTTTGCTAGCTGATAAAGCGATTCAAACCTTACAAGCTGCTTGGGATCTGGGCAATGATCTCACTGCTGAACAGCGTGGTGAAGTTTCAGTTGCGATTGCCATAGCCAAAATCGCGGCCACCAATACATCTCTCTATATCACCCAGAATATTTTTCAGGTGATGGGCGCGCGTGCGACCACGGCCAAACTGAATCTGGACCGTTTCTGGCGTAATGTTCGCACCCAGACCTTACATGATCCGGTAGATTATAAATATCAGGAAGTTGGGGAGTGGATCCTGACCGGGAAAGTGCCTGATCCAAGTTTTTATTCTTGATATGAAAATAAAAAGCCTCTGATACTGGAGGCTTTTCATATTAGATGAAGTGATAGTTTCTTCTAAATCTGCTTAAAGGCTTCTATGGCTCGTACACGAGAGGCTTTTAAATCGACAATCGGTTTTGGATAATCCAGTTCCAGATCAGGATTTTTGGCATAAGGTTCATGAATGGATTTGACATCCAGATGCGCCAGTTCAGGCACCCACTCGCGGATATAGTCTCCATTGGGATCAAACTTCAGGGACTGGCTGACCGGATTAAAAATCCGGAAGTAGGGCACGGCATCCATGCCAGTTGACGCACACCATTGCCAGCCACCGTTATTCGCAGCCAGATCGCCATCAATCAGATGCTGCATAAACCAGCTTTCACCCAGTCGCCAGTCGATCAGCAAGTTCTTACACAGGAACATCGCAGTGATCATCCTGACCCGGTTATGCATCCAGCCTGTCGCCAGCATTTGCCGCATGCCGGCATCCACAATCGGAATTCCGGTCTGGCCTTGCTGCCAGGCAACTAGGTCTTCGGGAGCATTGCGCCACTGGATCTTATGGGTATTTTGCTTAAATGGTTGGTGTTTGGAGACACGTGGAAAATCAAACAGAGTCTGTAGATAGAATTCTCGCCACAAGAGTTCATCCAACCAAGTCTGTTGACCCACATCCTCAATCTGGAAATAGCCATCCTGAAAAAGTGCCTGCACACATTGACGAACTGAAACGATACCGATATTCAGATAAGGGGAGAGACGGCTGGTGCCATCAACTGCAGGCAGATCACGGTCGGTTTTGTAATGAGCCATTTTGTCTTCGATAAAATCATCGAGCAGGTCCAAGGCAGTTCGATCTTCCGCAGACCAAAGTTGGGCAGCATGCTCTACTACATAATCTGCCGAGAATTTTTCCAGATCAACATTGATGAAATCAGTAGGTAATTGGATTGGATCTTGAGTTTCAATCTCAGGATAGCAGGCGGGTACATCCAGAATTAGCCGCTCATAGCATTTTTTCTTAAAGGCACTATACACCTGATACGGTTGATTGGACTGGTTCCGGATACTGCCGAGGGGAAACAGGGTGCGGTCATGATAGACCTCGACCCTGATTTGCTGCTGTTGCAGCAATTGCTGTACGTGAGCATCACGTTCCAGCTCATTGACGCCGACTTCTATATTGGTATGCAGGTTTTCAATCTTCAGGTTTTGACATAGATTCAATATTTCTGGCGCCAAATCTTCCCACAAAGGAATATTCAATATGATAAGTGGGATATTCAGTTGCTGTAGCTGCTGTTTTAAATATTTGAGCCGTCGCAGATAAAAATCAGTTTTGATCCGGGCATCCTGATGCAGTTGCCATTGTTCGGGAGAGAGGACTGCTAATGCAATGCAAGGACCTTGCTGGGTCGCATGCCAGAGTGCGGCATGGTCATGAATACGGAGGTCTTGGCGGAACCAGATCAACTGCATGGGAATAACGTTCTGAATTGGAATTAGATTATTTTATTCATTCCACCTGAAAATTCTGTATAGAAACGTAGACGTAGGCAGAATGATCAGTTAAAAAAACCGCCTATGGTATAAGCGGCTCTTTCATTTTAACGCTGGTGAATATTTTCTAAGGTATCTACCAAGGTACGCGTGGTCTGGTCAATTTCATAATTGACTTCATCACCTACTTTGGCATTTTTCCAGGTGGTCAGACGCAAAGTTTCGGGAATCAGATCAATCGAGATTTCACTATTGGCACGATCGACGCGATTGACGGTCAGGCTGCAGCCGTTCAGACCAATAAACCCTTTTAAGAAAAAGTATTTGATATTGCCATCCGGGATCTGAATGTCGATATGGTAGGTTTCACCGCGATATTCCAGATTTTTAATGATCGCTGTACCTTCGATGTGTCCATACAGATTATGCCCGCCATTTTCTGCACCGACTTTGGCAGAGCGTTCGACATTCACTTCATCACCCACTTGAAGAGATTTTAAGGTAGTGAGAGCAAGGGTTACATCGGAGATATCAAAGTGAATCTGATTTAGCTTCTGATCAATGGTCGTTACGGTGAGGCAGACGCCGTCGATCGCAACACTGGCGCCAATAAAGACATCCTGAAAAAACTGATTTTCGTTGCTCACAACAATAGTAATGAAGCCATTGTCCTGGCGAATATCCACGACTTTTTCCAAGCCTTGTACGATACCGGTATACATAATTTAAATTTCTATCTCATCGAGTTTGGCTTCATTCTAGTCAAGAATAAAGCAGGCGGCTATCTTTATGCCGAGAACACTGTGTTGCATAAAAAAAATCCCTCAAGCCGAGCCTTGAGGGAATGAATCGTTATGCTGAGCATTATTATAGTTTAAACGAGCTCAGCTTCTTGTTCTTTTTGTTGCTGTTCAGCTTGCTGCGCTTCGAGTTCACGCACGAGTGGCAAGACTTTTTTACCGAAGTATTCCACTTCTTCAATAAAGTGCAGGAAGCCTGAAAGAACCAGATCAACACCGACTTTTTTCAGTTCGATGATACGTTCCGCAATCTGCTGTGGCGTCCCGATCAGGTTGGTACGGAAGCCATCGTTATATTGCACCAGATCTTCAAACGTAGATTTGGCCCAGTTACCTTCACCTTCCTTACTGGCTGCACCCGCTTCACGCGTTGCCTCACCGAAAGATTTCACCGCCTGAACATTGGCTTTGGCCACGATTTCTCGCAGTACTGCTTGCGCTTCCTCTTCGGTATCACGTGCAATCACAAACGCATTCACGCCAATCTTTACAGAGTGGTTGTTCGCTTTGGCTTTTTCACGAATATCATCGATCTGTTTTTTCAGCTCTTCCGGCGTATTGCCATTGGTGAAGTACCAGTCAGACACGCGAGATGCCATATCACGTGCTGCCCGAGAATTTCCCCCCTGGAAGATTTCAATATGCGGTTTCTGTAGCGGTCTTGGACTCAAGGTATAGTCTTTGAACTGGTAGTATTTACCATCAAAACTGAAATTATTTTGAGTCCAGACCCCTTTTAGGCTGCGAATAAATTCTTCTGAACGTGCATAACGTTCGTCATGTTCCGGCCATTCTTCACCAATTGCATCAAACTCGCCACGGAACCAGCCACTTACGACATTAATCGCAATTCGGCCGTTGGTGAGATGGTCAATGGTGGCCAGCTGCTTCGCTGCCAGCGCAGGCTTCCATGGGCCCGGCAAGATCGCGGCAATCACTTTTAAGCGTTCAGTTATTGCCAGGATGCCGTGACTGAAGCTGACTGATTCATGCTGGTTTTCAGCGTTATAGCCCGCAGTAAAACGGATCTGGGTCAGGGCATAATCAAAACCTGCTTTCTCAGCAGTTTGCGCCAGACGGACATTATAGTCATATCTCCAGTCAGTACGCTGTTCGATGTCGCTGACCACCAGACCGCCGCTGACATTTGGAACCCAGTAAGCAAATACAATATTTTTATCTTGAGACATTATTCTTACCCTCTGAATGAAGCGGCTATTAAGCCACTTGAGTCTTTGGCGCTTTCTTGCTGTGCAAACGGGATTCTGCGGCATCCAGACTTGGCACTGCAGCTGAAGGTAAAACTTCTTCCTGTTCGATTTGCTTGTTGATGCCTAGGTTCTGGTTGGCTTGCTGAGATTTTTCTTTAATGACCTCAGCACGCTGCCCCTTTGCTGGTGCCCATTCAAGGATTGGTAGGGCACGAGCCACTGCCAGAGTAATACGGGCACGAAGTAATTCACTGTGAATGGTGTATTCAGGCGTAAAGTCACGATCTGTGGCATATACCCCGATTGGTAAGGTTTGTGCCTGGAAGAAGCTGAATAATGGGCGTAATTGGTGCTCAAGAACGAGCGCATGACGGTCACTACCACCAGAAGCTGCTAAAAGAACCGGTACATCTACCAGCGCCGTTTGTTCTACGAAGTCAAAGAAATGCTTGAACAGGCCCGTAAATGAAGCGCGGTAAACAGGCGTACCAACAATCAGGGCATCTGCTGCTTCAACGGCTGCCAGATCATCCTGCACGCGTTGCGGTAACTGGTTACGGTAAATTGCACCACCTAAAAGCTGGCCGATTTCGCTAAATTTAATGAAATGTACATTGATTGGCGTCGCTTCACCCAGTTCATCCAGAATGGCTTGAACCAATGCTTCGGTTTTAGATGGGTGATTCAGGCCGCCAGAAACAGCCACGATGTTTAAAGGTTTTTGCTCGGAAAAATGGGACATGTGAAGTACCTAAAAATGGTTAAGCTCGGAATGACCCTATTAATCCCGATTGCCGCAGTAGGTGTAAAATAACGAAATGCTGAAAAGTTATCTGATTTTTCTATATAAGCGGAAAATGTGCTTCTGAAACGGATAGAGCTGGATAAATGGCTGATAACTATATTTATATTGAATAAAGATAAGCTATGCAGAATAGGAATAAATCATATATAAAAAAGTGATGAGAATTAAAGGATTATTGAAATAAGCCAAAATTTAAAAAAATTAAAGAAAAACTCCACATTATTTAAAAAATTGGCGATCTTGCATATCCATAAACTGGCTTGTGTGGTTAGAATAGGAGCTACTGTGCACAAGATCTCTCTCACGTCCTATGAATATTTTAATCGTTGATGATCATCCACTGTTTCGTCATGCTCTGATCCAAGCTGTTCGTTATAGTCTGCCACAAGCGCAGATTCATGAAACTGCAGCAGTCAATGAATTTTATGAACGTCTAGAAAATGGTCCTGAGCCTGATCTTGTCCTTCTGGATTTAAACCTGCCAGGTGCATCGGGCTTTTCTGCTCTGGTCCACGTTCGCGCACAATATCCTTCGATTCCAATTATTGTCGTTTCTGCTCACGAAGAAGCTAGCATTATCCAGCGTGCGATTGCACATGGTGCGATGGGCTATATTCCAAAATCGGCACATCCAAGCCATATTGGTGAAGCAATTCGCGAAGTCCTCGAAGGAGAAATCTGGTTACCACCCAATCTGCCAGCCAACATGAACTTCGATCCGCGTGCTGCAGATGAAACTGCATTGGCAGAACGGATTCAGTCTTTAACACCACAACAGTTCCGTGTCTTGATGATGGTAGCCGAAGGCTTGCTGAACAAACAGATTGCTTATGAACTGGATGTTTCAGAAGCCACCATTAAAGCGCACGTGACAGCAATCTTCCGTAAGCTGGGTGTACAAAACCGTACCCAAGCTGTGCTTGCTATTAATGCCTTGAATATTGAAGAAAAGAAAATGTAAGTGATGCAGCTTACATAATAAAAAAGACCTCAGAAGAGGTCTTTTTTATTGAGAGAATATTGCGGATTAAGCAATATAATCCTGTTTTTGGGTAACATCAGTACAGAACATGGGATTCAGTGCGGATTGCAATTCATCAATTTGTTCTTGAGTGACATAGCCTTTGGAGATCAGATATTCTGCCACGCGGTCATCACGCAGACTCAGGAAAGTCGCATCATAAACACCAAGATCAACAAACAGGGCAGCGGTTTCCAGACTATTGAAACGGTCCAGATAAACTTCATCCTCATACATCAGGAACACATGCTCGTCTGTGCTATTCGGATCGACCTGTAGGTGCTCTGCCAGTTCATGCGGGCAAGTTTTGATAAAGAGCAGATCAGAGAGTTCATCAAATTGGGTCGTGTCCAGACAATCTTCTTCATTCTTTACTTTACCGAGCCACGCTTTAAAGACCAGAACAGCGCCACCACGCAGCAGCATACTCCAGATCTGATGACGGGTTTTTGCTGGTAAATCTTCGGCTTCCGCTTCCAGAGATTCAATCAACTTGTTTTCCTGTTCAGCCAGACGTTCAAATAAACCTAAACCTTGCGGTTTATAGGCATAAGGTTCAAAGACATCAAAATGCAGTTCATCAAAAACTTGCAGGGCTAAAGGAACTGCATGCTGATACAGGGTTTCAAGTGCCTGAATCTGGGTATCGTCGAGTTTGCTGTATTTAAACATTTGTGCCCAGTCGATGCTGGGTAATAAGGCATTAGCACCATATTGGCGATGGAATTGCTGAGTCTGTGCGGGAAGCTGAGCAATTGATTCATCGAGTTTCATTTTTATAACTCCTATCTAGCAGTGCAAATAGACCAGCTGCCAAAAGGATTTAGGCATTGTCAGATGGAAACTGATCGTTTCTTATATTGTCTATTTTTAGAGCTAAGCCTGTTGTATTAAAAATACGACCAAAGTTCTATCTGCCATAAAATAGGATTAAAAATTAATTTAAACAGTAACTTAAATAATTGTAACTAGTTGTACACATGTATATTAATAGATTTGGTGGCTTTTGCCATAGAGAATGCTGAAATGATAATTTTGAGCAATTTATCAGCAGGAATTATGTGAAATTTGGTGCTTTTAGCACATTGGCCTGATTTTTTTGCCAGCCAGGTAAAGAAAGGTATTTATTCAGTATAAAAAATGCCCATTTTTAAATCATTAAAATAGGCATTGAGATGGAAATAAAAAGTTCTAGTTACCGGAGATTTTCAGACCGGATAACCAGGAACGGAGTGAAGCAGGCTTTAACGGTTTTTTCAGCAGGACAATATTTAAATCCTTCAGGCGCTGTGGCAGTTCCGGATCAGAATCTGCGGTAATCAATGCCACCGGAATATCACTACTACGATGTTCCAGAATAAAGTCCAGACCGATCTTGTCCTGGTTTAAATGCTGATCGACCAGCCAGACCTGAATATTTTCCTGCTGGATCATTTCGGCTGCCTGTTCTGGTTCGGTGGCTTTAAAGACCTGATAGCCCCATTTGGTCAATAAGGTCGACATGCCTTCCAGAATGGTTTCATCATTGTCCAGACATAGAATCTTAAAGGCCTTGGACTTCAATGGCACAGCCTGAACAGGGGCGGCAACGACTTTCGGTGCTGCGGTCAACGGTACTTCAATCATGAAGCAGGAACCTTTGCCCAGTTCGGAAGAAACATGAACTGGATAATCCAGTAGTCCGGTCATACGTTGCACGATAGCGAGGCCAAGCCCCAGACCCTGTTCACCCCAAGGCGAAGTATGGCCACAACGCTCGAATTCCTGGAACAGCTTGATGCGCTGTTCTTCAGCAATACCGGGACCGGTATCCCAAACCCCGATCCGGATATGATTTGGCCGGTTGCTAGAACGCAGTACACCGACCACGACCTTACCTTTGGCGGTATAACGTAGGGCATTGCTGACAAAGTTCTGGATAATCCGGCGAATCCATTGTGGATCGGTGTCAATCCAGAACTGGGCATCATGCACTCGCAGTTTGATGCCACGCTGTGCCGCAATGGATTTGAATTGCAGTTCCAGATCACTTAATAAATCATGCAGTGGATAAGCCTGGCGTTTCGGCTGAATCGTACCGCCCTCCAGTCGGGCAATATCCAGCAGGGCTGAGAGCATGCTTTCTGCACCATGCAAAGCACGATCTAGTTGCTGCAGGGTCTTGCGATCTTCTTTGCTTTGTACGCTTTGCTCCAGCGCCGTACTGAACAGACGTGCAGCATGCATTGGCTGTAACAGGTCATGACTGGCGGCAGCAATAAAGCGGCTCTTGGACATATTGGCTTTATCGGCCTGTTCACGCGCCAGTTGCTGTTCAGACAGGGCATCGGCGAGCTGCTGGGTACGATCCTGAACCCGGGCTTCTAGTACCGCTTCATTTTCGCGGAAGGCAGTAATGTCGGCAAAGGTCGTCACGAAACCACCACCTTCAATCGGATTACCCCGCATCTGAATCACGCGGCCATCTTTACGGATCCGTTCAAATTCATGCGCGCTACCGACCTGCATCCAGTGAATCCGTTTACGCACATGTTCTTCAACCGAACCTGGACCACATTCACCGCGTTCAGCGTTATAACGGATCAGATCAGCGATTGGACAACCGACATAAACAATATCTTTTGGGTAGTCGAACAGTTTCAGATACTGGTTGTTCCAGGCGACCAGACACATGTTTTCATCAACCACACTCACCCCTTGGGTCATATGGTCGATCATGGTCATGATCAGGTTCTGGTTAAAACGCTGCCATTGTGATGCCTGATCCAGAATATTGGCGACCTGACCAAGCGCCAGGCCATTATTGACCATCGCTGTAGTCAGCAAGGTACGTGCCGATGCTGCACCAATGGTACCGGCCAGATACTGCTCGGTGAAACGCCACCACATGCCATTGGCACTGCTATTTTCATTCAGTTCCACACTGTTTTGAGCACAGAACTGCTGGAAGGCCTGCATGGTCGGGCCTTCACCGGTAATGCGCTTGGCCAGCGTAATCAGGTCACCAACTTTTAAACGGGCCACATCCTGATGCGAGTAGCTGACATCAGTCGATGGACTTTGTGATGGAAGTGGCTTGGTTTCATAGTAGAAGAAACTTTCCGCCTGAATCTGTTCAGCCACACTTGGGCGGAACATCCGGGAGACCCAGATATATAGGAATGTGTTCAGGCCTAGTGCCCAGACCACACCATGCGTCAGAGGATCAAAAGATTCGAAACCGATCAGGGCTTCAGGGCGTAACCAGTTCAAGCCCAAAGGCCCTTGTTCCAGAAAACTCTGGCTGAACTGCTGATAGGCTTCTGGCAGACTGCGCAAAATCGTTGGTAATAGCAGGGTATAAGACCACAAAGCAAAACCGGTCAACAGACCCGCATACACGCCTTGCTTACTCCCACCACGCCAATACAGACCACCAATCAGAGCAGGGGCGAACTGTGCCACAGCACTAAAAGCCAGCAGACCAAAGACTGAGAGCTGGTCAATATCATTAAAAAAGTTGAAGAACAGAAAGCCCATCAACATCACGGCCAGAATACAGATCCGGCGGGTAAATTTGAGTACCAGTGGTAAACGCTTGTCATGCCGTGAGATCAGGTTTAAACGCCAGAGCGCTGGCATGATCAGGTCATTACTTAGCATGATGGATAAAGCGACTGAAGATACCAGCAGCATGCCGGTCGAGGCCGAGAAGCCCCCTAGGAAGGCCAATAAAGTCAGCCAGTCCTGATTATAGCTAAGCGGTAAAGACAGCACTGCGACATCAGGAATCGCTAGGTATTGAGGTGCCGCATGCAGTGCCCAGCTGGCAATCGGGATAATTGCTAGTGTGGTCAGAATCAGATAAATGGCAAACCAGCGACGTGCACCACGGATATGTTTTTCATCCCGTAATTCAACTACGGCGACATGAAACTGACGCGGTAAACAGATAATCGCCAGTGCAGCCAGCAAAGTCTGTACCCAGAAGCTTTCCGGTACACCAAACAGCTGTACATCATGGAAGGTAGACTGAATATCGCTACTGATCTGAGGCAGATTTTCTGGTGCTTCAAAAATGAAGAAACAGGCTACGGCCAGCAGGGCAAATAGCTTGACGAAGGACTCAAAGGCGACAGCCAGCATCAGACCGCCATGCTGTTCAGTGTTGGCAATCTGCCGGGTACCGAAAATCATCGCCAAGATTGCCAGGACGCCAGTCAGGAACAGTACGCTATTGGTGGTACTGGCAATCCCTGCGGAGGGTTCCAGAATGACCGCCGCACTCAAGGCAATTGCACGTAACTGTAAGGCCAGATAAGGAATGATGGCAATCACCGCCAGAATGGTGACTAGCGAAGCCAGAGGCCCACTTTTACCATAACGTGCAGCGACAAAGTCCGCGATTGAAGAAATGGCATGGTGCTGGCGTACCCGTCCCAGACGGCGCCAGATATCGTAACCAATCGCGACAAAGAGCAGGGGACCAAGATAGATCGGCAGGAAAATAATCCCTTCACGAACCGCAGCACCGGTCGCGCCATAAAATGTCCAGGAAGAACAGTAGACGCCTAAAGTTAAACTAAACAATAGCATGCGGCCACGGGTACTGAGCCGACTGGCATGTTTTTCCCCATAGAAAGCGCAAGTAAAGAGTAAAGTGATATAGAGGGCGAGCACCCCTATGATGAGCCAACTGTTCATATAGCCTGATGTGTACTGTGCATGATGCTATGATACCGCATCATGCACTCAGCAGTTTAAATTGATCATTTTTTAACGACCAAAGTCTAAATTACAAGTCATTCTAAATGTTGTTATTTTGCAACAGTGATAATTCGAATTAAAAAATAGTAAGCCCATGGTGGGGCTACAGGAGTGTAACTATGGATGAGGCACAAGTAGAAAGAATTCTACAGAATCCCAAATTCAAAGAAATGGTACGTAGAAAAAGTACGCTGAGCTGGACCTTAACCGGCATCATGCTATTTGTCTATGTCGGTTTCATGTTGCTTGTTGGCTACAACAAAGAATTTCTATTGTCTTCAATTTCTGGCGGTGTAACGACCTGGGGTGTACCTCTAGGTATCGGTATCATTATTTTGTCTTTTATATTGTGCTGGGTGTATTCCTACATTGCCAATAATAAACTTGATCAGCTGAACAGAGAAGCAATTCAGGAAGTGGAAGCGATTACAAAAGAAAAGGGGCAACACTAAGATGAAAGGGATTTCATATCAAGCGCTTGCAGCGGCAGCGCTGACCTTGCTCAGCTCGGCAATGGTATTTGCTGGACCAGATCTGGGTGCTGCGGAGCAGCAAGCGACCAACTGGCACGCAATTATCATGTTTGTGATTTTCGTTGGAGCAACCTTATTTATTACCAAATGGGCTGCCAAACAAACCACGAATACCAATGATTTCTATACTGCCGGCGGCGGGATTTCTGGTTTCCAGAACGGTCTGGCCATTGCTGGTGACTTCATGTCTGCAGCATCTTTCCTCGGTATTTCCGCGATGGTGTTCCTGTCCGGTTTTGACGGATTGCTGTACTCATTAGGCTTTATGGTGGGTTGGCCAATCGTTTTATTCCTGGTGGCAGAACGTTTGCGTAACCTAGGTAAATTTAACCTGTCTGATGTAGTGTCGTTCCGTCTGGAAGAAAAACCGGTGCGTACTTTAGCAGCATTAAGTTCACTGGTTGTGGTGGCGTTCTACCTGATCGCACAGATGGTGGGTGCAGGTCAGTTGATCAAGTTGCTCTTCGGTCTGAACTACAACATTGCTGTGGTGATTGTTGGCCTATTGATGATGGCCTACGTAATGTTTGGTGGCATGTTGGCGACCACTTGGGTACAGATTATTAAAGCAGTAATGCTGCTGTCTGGTGCGACGTTTATGGCTTTCATGGTCATGAAAGGCGTAGGTTTTAGTTTCACCAATATGTTTGAACAATCGATTCAGGTTTTCTCTAAAGTACATGACCTGAGCCTTGCAGATGCAACCAAGATTATGGGTCCAGGTAACCTGGCTTCGAATCCGGTCGATGCGATTTCTCTTGGTCTGGCGCTGATGTTTGGTACAGCAGGTCTGCCACATATCCTGATGCGTTTCTTCACGGTAAAAGATGCCAAAGAAGCACGTAAATCAGTGGTTGTTGCAACAGGCTTTATCGGTTATTTCTACCTATTAACCTTCATTATCGGTTTCGGCGCGATTCTATATGTAGCGAATAACCCGCAGTTCCTGGACATTGCGAAAATGGCAATTACAGGCAAGCTAGAGCTGGTGGGTGGTAACAACATGGCTGCGGTTCACCTGGCAGATGCTGTTGGTGGTGACCTGTTCATGGGCTTCATTTCTGCAGTAGCATTCGCAACTATTCTTGCGGTAGTTGCAGGTTTGACCCTGTCAGGTGCTTCAGCAATTTCACATGACTTGTATGCAAACGTATTCAAGAAAGGCCGTACTACCCCTGAATCTGAACTGCGCATGTCTAAAATTGCGACTCTTGGTCTTGCGATCTTTGCGATGATCCTGGGAATCCTGTTTGAGAAGCAAAACGTTGCTTTCATGGTGGGTCTGGCATTCTCGGTAGCCGCATGTGCCAACTTCCCGGTACTGGTTCTGTCTATGTTCTGGAAAGGCCTGACTACACGTGGTGCTGTCATTGGTGGCGTGGTTGGTCTGGTGACTGCAGTAGTACTGATCGTACTGTCTAAAGCCGTTTGGGTAGATACTTTCGCAATTTCAGATACACCAGTCGTTCCATTTAATGGTCCTGCATTATTTGCAATGCCATTGTCTTTCTTCTGCTGCTGGTTCTTCTCCATTACAGACCGCTCAGTGAAAGCACAAGCAGAACGCAAAGCTTTCGATGCACAGTTTGTTCGTTCACAAACAGGTATTGGTATCTCAGGTGCATCTGATCACTAAGATCTGATGTCCTAAAAAAGCCTCCTGATGGGGGCTTTTTTATAGCGATAGAATACTTGAGCTACTCAATGAAGAAGACTTTAGGATAGTTTATCTAAAATTAAATACGGCCATTTTTAACTAAGATTTCAATAATTTTTATACAATCCTGTTTCTAACCATTGGCTAGATCATGCTATGTTAAGCCAGCGATAACAATAATGATGTGCGATAGGACATCAAGACAAATCTCATGAAGCACTCTCTGCTACGATTCTGGACCCATTTTAAGTATCTGCCTTCTGCGTGGCTGCTATGCCTACAATTACTGATTCTGACCCTGTCGATGCTGAGTTATGACAGTGTGTCTTATCGCGCGGGTACATGGATGCTAGGGGTGGTGGTCTTGCTGGTAATTGCCAAGGTGATTCGTCAGACTCCGATGTTTACCATTCTGGGACTCATCTTTGTCGCAGGCGCCATCTTCTTTTCGTCATTGATTGTGCTGGGGCTACGCTATACCTGGATCATGATCGTTGCTCATCTGTTTGAAGCCAGCGCCTATTTCAGTGCAGCATATGGCTTGTTACGTTATATGTTTCATGACCGTTATCTGACCAAGGATGAGCTGTTTGCAGCAGGAGCAGTCTTTACACTACTGGCTTGGGGATTCGCTTTTCTCTATAGCATTTGCCAGTTATGGGTGCCTTACAGCTTTTCAGATCCTGAGTTGCAGGCTTATCAGCCGTGGCTGGATCTGCTCTTTCTGAGCTTTAGTGTACAGTCTGCTACAGGATTATCTGATGTGATGCCGGTCAGCCCGGTCGCACGGATGTTGGCCATTATCCAGATGTTTGTCGGGGTGATGTATCTGGCCTTAATAGTTTCGCGTCTGATTGCCTTACAGTATATTTCCCATCTTCCTAAACAGACTCATATACAACATAAGCATAGAAAGCCTGAGGAATAGAACGTACAGAGCTGTATAGCTTGGTTACAGTAACTTAACGGCTTTATTTTCCTGAATATTTTAAAATCTTAAGGTCCAAAACGTATCTTTGATCGTAATTCTCTCGATCAGAATGTTTTTACTTATCAATAATGATTCAAGCCTCCCGGCATTCAATCTATTAAAAAAATGGGGGATCTATGCCTTCCAAACCTTCATCCTGGTTTGCCAATATCAATCCGAATGTCTTTATTAGTACAGTGGTGATTATCGCCATTTTTTTGGGACTGGTAATACTGGCACCTGATTCATTTGACCTGTTGACCAAGCAAATGAATGCGTGGATTACCACTTCATTTAGCTGGTTTTACGTCCTCTCCGTGGCGATCTTTCTGATTGTCCTGATTTATATTGCCCTGTCTGATATGGGGAAAATCAAACTCGGGCCCGACCATAGTCAGCCAAAATACAGCCAGGCATCCTGGTTTGCCATGCTGTTTACCGCAGGCATGGGGATCGGCCTGATGTTTTTCGGTGTTGCAGAACCGGTTATGCATTATGTCACACCGCCTGCTGGTGAACCAGAAACTGTACTGGCTGCGCAGCAAGCTATTCGCGTGACTTTCTTCCACTGGGGCCTGCATGCCTGGGCGATTTATACCATTGTGGGTCTGTCATTGGCCTATTTTGCGTATCGACATAATCTGCCTTTAAAAGTTCGCTCCGCCTTATATCCACTGATCGGCAACCGGATTCATGGCCCAATCGGAGACGGGGTAGATACTTTTGCCACCTTAGGGACAGTATTTGGGGTTGCGACAACTTTAGGTTTTGGGGTGACTCAGATTAATTCGGGTCTGAATTACCTATTTGGAGTTGAGCAGACCCCCAGTACTCAGGTCATTTTGATTATTGCCGTCACTGTAATGGCATCAATGTCCGTATTTTTTGGTTTGGATAAGGGCATCAAACGCCTAGCTGAACTGAATCTGCTGCTTGCCTTACTGCTACTCATCTTTGTCTTTGTCGCGGGTCCAAGTATCTATTTGTTACAGACCACTATCCAAAATGCCGGCCAGTATGTCTCTAATCTGTTTAGCATGACCTTTAATCTGTATGCCTATCAGCCTAGTGGCTGGATCGGTGGCTGGACCATTATGTATTGGGCCTGGTGGATTTCCTGGTCGCCATTTGTCGGGATGTTTATTGCCCGAGTATCCGAAGGCCGCAGTATCCGCGAGTTTATTGTTGGGGTTCTACTGATTCCTACCGGATTTACCCTGATCTGGATGGGCTTTATGGGTAATGCTGCATTATTCAGCATCATGCATGAAGCCAATACCAATCTGCTTGAAGCAGTACAACGTGACTCCTCTGTAGCGCTGTTCGAATTTTTAGGTAATCTGCCATTTAATTCAGTCACCAGTATTATCGCTACGGTATTGGTTATTCTGTTCTTTGTCACTTCAGCAGATTCAGGATCATTAGTCACGGATTATCTCACTGCTAAAACCGAGAATTCACCGACCTGGCAGCGTCTGTTCTGGACCGTGTTAATGGCTTTATTGGCCATCATTCTGTTACTGGCAGGTGGGCTGGAAGCCTTGCAGTCGGCTACAATTATGAGTGCTTTGCCGTTTACATTTATTATGCTGCTGATTTGCTGGGGACTGATTAAGGCCCTGCATCTGGATGTAACAAAAATGCATGCGCTACAAGCTGCACGCATTACCCCACGAGCCATTCAGAACCCGCGTAGCTGGCAACAGCGACTCGGTTTAATTATGCATTATCCGCATACGCATGATGAAGTACGTGATTATATTGATACGATGGTCAGCAAAGCCTTTAACAGTTTTCAGGCTGAACTGAAACGTCGTCACATCCAGGTGAAAATCTTTAAACTAGAAGATGGGATCGAGTTACGTGTCGATCATCAGAATGAAATGAACTTCATTTATCAGGTCATTGCTACCCAAACTTTAGCACCGAGCTTTATGCCGGATGCAGATTCTCCGCAGTCTTATCAGGCAGAAGTCTTTTTAAGGGAAGGAGGACAAAACTATGATGTGATGGAATGGACTCAGGAAGATTTAATCCAGGACATCATTGACCAATATGAACGTCATCTGCACTTTTTAAGTCTGGTCCGTTCTCCAGAATAAATATTTGATCCAATAAAAAAGGACGCTGATGCGTCCTTTTTTTATTCAATCACTAATTCAGAAATTAGAAACGGAATTTAGCATTTAAGCCTACAGTTTGTGTATCACGAACTACAGCATTTTGAGCAAGATTTGCTTCGTAGTTTGAGTTCACATAACTAGCACCTACAGCAACTGCTGGAGTGATGAAGTAGTTTACGTTTGCGCCCCAAGCTTTGTCTGGAGAATTAGCGTAGCTAGATTCCATATAAGATGCACCAACGCTTAATTTAGGGTTGATGTACAAAGTAGTACCTAGGTTGTAAGCAGTATCTTCACCATAAACCAAGCCGCTTTCGAAGCCAAGTGACATGTTAGTGCCGTCAATTGCGCCTACATATTTAGTACGAGCAGTGATTGCATCTTGGTCTTCATCGATTGTGCGAGACTCAAGAGCAGCTTTAGCAACGCCGTTGTTGAACATGTTGAAAGCGTCATAAGAAGTTTGGTCTGCAACGCTTGTGTAACCTACAGCTACCAGGAAGTTAGGAATAGGGAGTACACCTACTTCTAATGCATAACGGTCGCCATTGTCATCATTTTGGCCACCTTTACCATCAGTAATTGTATGGCTATAAGAAGCGCTTGCATAAGCAGGAACAACTTTAGTTGGGATGTAAGCTTCACCTTTCACACCGAAAGTATGAGAAGTCTGGTCTCTATCATCAGCATCTACATCATATTCGCCATATGTATAAGCAGCAGAAACGTTAGATGCCTGGTTGATGAAAGCAGCTTCAGCTAAAGGACCTTTAGAAGCGTCTACATCTTTGAAGTAGTAAGTACCTTGAACAGCACCAGTGAAATCTTTGTCATTTACAGTGTTGTCGATGAACTCTGATTGACCTTGAACTTCGAATTGATATGCTTGAGCACCGGTCATTGCTAATAATAAAGCAGTGGCTAAACCGAGTTTTTTCATGATATTTACCATTTTGTTACAAAAGATGTACAACAGGAACGTATTGTATTGTGACAATTTATTAAGTCAATCCAATTCGAAATCGCTATTTTTTTAAGCTAAATTATTGTATTAATTTTGTATAAAATTCAAGTATCACGCTCGGAAGCCATTTTAGATAAAAACTCTTGTATAACAAAAAGCTAGAATTTAAATATAGATTTTGACTAAAAATTAAGGAGAAATTGTGTGATTATTTAAATCACTTAGTACGATCAATTTTAATTTAATAATCTATTAAAACAATTAATAATCAGTGAGCTAATTCATAAATGTGTCAAGAAGTGCAAGATGTTTGGTGCAACATGTCTATGACTGGATTGCTTAATTTTAGAGCATAATCAGCTCGAGCTTCAGAATGAATGTCTGTTTTTTAAGCTAGATGGGCATGTTTTATAATCTTGACTGAAGCAATCGACTTTACATTTTGGGGGGAATTTTACATAATATGAAAATCAAGTTAGAGTTCACACTTTCATAGTGATTTAGCCTGATTCTCCACATATTTTTGTTTTTATCGGCCCAGCTTTCCCCAAGGTTGGGCTTTTTTTTACCTAAATTTTCTGGAAATCTCAGTTTACGGATTACTTCATAAAAGAAGATGAAAGAACAAGTATAGAAAGCCGTCAAAGATGACTCTTTAATGCACCTTAATGGTGCGTTAATTCGATTTAAAAATAGTCTTGTTCTATAAAATTGCAAAAAAAAACCTCAATTTCTATAAAGAATTGAGGTTTTTTCGCCAAAATTTGCGGGTAAATCAAAAAATCTGCTGAGGAATAATTTAACTCGCCCTAATGCGGTGCATTATGCACCTAATTGTTGCACGTGTAAATAGTTCAGAAAGCGAGTTTTTTAATTTTCTTATATTTTAAATTATGAAATTTTCATTCCTATTTATGTTTTAGTGATAACAAATAGAAAATCCTGAAAATATAAAGAGCTAAAACCTTTAAGAACATAAGAAAAACCTTCTGAAAATCAACGTAATTGGGAAGAAATATTGATGATGAGTAGGTGTTTATTTGTATAATCTATCTACTATTAAATGGGGAGTCCTTGATCTATGTGAAGGACTAAAAATCAAGATGAATACTTTGCGCTCTGAGAAAATCAGCAAACATCTGTACTGGTCGATGTCGATCATTATTTTATGTTTATTGTGTATTTGTATTCCCTTGATTATTGATAGTACTCAACATTATTTGAAATCAAAACAAACCTATCAGCAGCTTGATGCCTTACAACAGGTCACCGATCTCGCCAATAAAATCTCCCGTGAACGGGCACCCGCCAACAAAGTTATGTCCAGTTCGGTTGAGGAATTTGCCAAACATCAGCAGGAGTTAAGCGATTACCGTCAGGAAGTCGATCAACAGATGCAGATGACAGCTCAGGCACTCGATCAGGTCGGTTTTAATGACCTAAGCCAGCAACTTTTATTTGAGTTAAAGCCTAGTCTGCAATATGGGCGTAAGCAGGTCGATCTCTATACTCAAATACCTCGCCCGGAACGTACTGCACAGGAAATGGATCAGGCCATTCTCGCCATGTTTAGTGTCTGGGAGAGCAGCCGTAAAATTCTGAAAGGTGTAGTGATTGCCTCTGCGACTCCATCTGCCCGTTTGGATAATTATATGAGTGAAATCCTGTTTTTATCTGATCTCAGGGATCAATCGGGTCGGGTAGCGTCAAATGTCATGGCACATGTGACATTTGGAACCCAGATTCCAGAGCAAAACATTACCCGTTCCTTGCAGGTCCAGCATCAGGTACGCTACCTCTGGGATATTATTGATACGCTACAGCCTGTTCAGGACAAAACCGATGAATTTATTCGTTTACATCAACGGGTCGGAACTGAATTTATTCAGCAAGGTTTACCGATTGTGGAGCGACTGATTGAAGATAGTCGACAACAGCGTCCTTATTATTTAACTGGAACTCAGCTGACTGAAGCCATTGTAGATAAATTTACAACAGTGATTGATTTGCAGAACTATTTACTGCAATACACCAAAGATGTGGCGATTAAGGAAATGCGCCACAGTCTGAATCATTTGATCTGGACAGTGGGCTTATCTGGAATTTCCCTGATTACGGCAATTTTGACCATGATTTTTGCGCGTAAACGCATCTTTATTCCTTTAATTCGGGCACGTAAAATTTTATTTGATTTGTCCACTGGGTCTGAACGGAAGCAAGCACAATCAAAACTAAAAACAGACCGGCCTACTGAATCCTTATTTACAGCAATTCAAAAACTGCAGCACATGCTGCAAGAGCGTGAAGCATTAGAGTTTCGACTGAAAAATATTGCCCATTCCGATTCCCTGACCGGACTGGCTAACCGTTTTGCGCTCGATGAATATATCCGTTTTATGGAAACGCATCCGACCCAGTTTAAGCGAACCTGCCTGATGATTATTGATATTGATCACTTCAAACAGGTGAATGATCAATATGGGCATATTATTGGTGATCAGGTCATTCAGCTGGTTGCAGAGCGCTTAAAAGCCAATATTCGAGCTTCGGATCTACTGGTTCGCTATGGCGGAGACGAATTTCTGGTCTTGATTGAAAATATCGAGATGCAGCATGCTTTCATGCTGGCGAATAAAATCCGGACTGAAGTCGCTGAGCATTCTATTCTGACCTCAGCTGATGAAGATATTCATGTATCGGTGAGTATTGGGGTGGCGATTGGCGCAGAGTCATGGATTGCGTTACTGGAACAGGCCGATGAGGCGCTATTTAAGGCTAAAGCGAAAGGACGCAATGTCGTGGCTGAGGTTTAAGCCAGTTAACTGAATTTTTTAAGCTAAACATTTTGAAGAGTCATAACTTTTATAGTTTATATTGTTAAAAAATAAAGTAAATTTCACTGAAATTCTTAAAAATATAAAAATTTAGGGGATCTTGAAATGAGTAAAAATTGTATTTTCTGTCAAATGGTAAAAGGGGAATTGCCATGTCATTTAATCGATGAAAATGATGATTTTATGGCGTTTCTTACTATATTTCCCAATACATTAGGCGCAAGCGTAGTGATTCCAAAACAGCATTATTCCAGCTATGCCTTTGAACTGAGTGACCAGGTGCTGACAAATCTGGTTTTATATACCAAGCAGGTAGCCCTAAAATTGGATCGTTATTTTGATGACGTTGGCCGAACAGCGATGGTGTTCGAGGGATTTGGTGTCGATCATGTGCATGCAAAGCTATTTCCAATACATCAGACTAAAAATACCCATGAAAACTGGCAGCCAATTAATTCTTCAATTGATAAGTATTTTGATGCTTATGAGGGCTATATTTCATCACATGATGGTCGAAGGGCGGATGATCAAACGCTGGCACAATTGGCTGAAAATATTTGCTCAATCGCATAGTCAAAAATAAAAGCCCCTCTTTTAAAAAGAAGGGTTGGGGAGGATTAAATTACTTTAATAATGGCTTTAAGAATTTCCCTGTATGTGAAGCCTTAATTTTCACAACATCTTCCGGAGTACCTTCCGCGACAATCATACCGCCACCCGAACCACCTTCAGGGCCCAAGTCCACGACCCAGTCGGCAGTTTTAATCACGTCCAGATTATGCTCAATCACCACGATGGTATTGCCCTTGTCACGGAGCTGATGCAAGATATCCAGCAGTTTGGCAATATCATGGAAATGTAGACCTGTGGTCGGTTCATCCAGAATATACAGGGTTTGACCGGTATCGCGTTTAGCCAGTTCACGCGCCAGCTTGACACGCTGCGCTTCACCACCAGAAAGGGTCGTCGCTGACTGACCCAGACGAATATAGCCCAGACCAACCTGATGCAAAGTTTCCAGACGACGATGAATCACTGGAATCGCATCAAAGAAATGCATGGCATCTTCAACGGTCATCTGTAATACATCGGAAATATTCTTACCTTTGTAGTTCACTTCCAGCGTTTCACGGTTATAACGCTTGCCATGACAGGCGTCACACGGCACATACATATCCGGCAGAAAGTGCATCGCTACCTTGATCATGCCATCACCTTCACAAGCCTCACAGCGTCCGCCTTTCACGTTAAACGAGAAACGGCCAGCGGTATAACCACGCGCTTTGGCTTCCGGAGTCTGTGAAAACAGTTCACGAATTGGAGTAAACAAACCGGTATAAGTTGCTGGGTTCGAACGTGGCGTACGACCAATCGGGCTCTGGTCAATATCCACCACTTTATCCAGAAATTGCAGACCATCAATTGAATCAAACTTCTCGGCAGTCAGCGTGGTTGCACCATTCAGCTGAGTCGCTGCCAGTGGCAATAGAGTCCGGTTAATCAACGTAGATTTACCAGAACCTGAAACACCGGTGACACAAGTCATGATTCCCAATGGAATGGTCAGATCGACTTTCTTCAGGTTATGCCCGGCAGCACCCATCAGCTTAATTTGTTCTTCTGGTTTCGGTGGCTGAACCCGTTTTTTCGGGACTTCAATTTTCAGTTTACCAGACAGATATTTACCAGTCAGGGAATCTTTGTTTTCAGCGAGTTCCTGATAGGTTCCTTCTGCAATCACATGACCGCCATGCACACCGGCACCCGGACCAATATCAATAATATGGTCTGCTGCACGAATGGCATCTTCATCATGTTCGACCACTAAAACAGTATTACCGAGGTCACGCAGACGAATCAGGGTTTGTAACAGGCGATCATTATCACGCTGATGCAGACCAATCGAAGGTTCATCCAGCACATACATCACGCCCATGAGACCAGCACCAATTTGTGAGGCCAGACGGATACGCTGTGCTTCACCACCAGACAGGGTTTCAGCAGAACGGGACAGGCTCAAATAGTTCAGACCGACTGATACCAGGAAGTGCAGGCGTTCACGGATTTCCTTGAAAATCTTGTCCGCAATTTCACCACGCGCACCTTCCAGATTAATCCCCTGATAATAGCTTTCTGCATCACCAATCGACATGCGGGTAACGTCGGCAATGGTCTTATCCAGAATTTTCACATTACGCGAAATTTCATTCAGACGTGAACCATCACAAGCATCACAAGCAGCGTTAGAGAGATACTGCGCCAGATCATCACGGACATAATTGCTTTCGGTTTCGCGGTAACGGCGTTCCAGATGCGGCAAAATACCTTCAAATGGCATCACCCGGTTATGACGACGACCACGTTCATCAATATAGCTCAGGTCAATTTTTTCTTTACCAGTACCGTAAAGGAATTTCTTCTTGGTATTGGCATCCAGTTCATTCCAAGGCGTTTCCAGAGAAAAGCCAAAATGCTCAGCTACTTTTTGCAGCATGCCATAATAATATGGACGCTGACGGTCCCAGCCACGAATCGCACCCTGGCTGATGCTGACTTCCTGATTGGGAATCAGTTTGTCCGCACTGAAATGGCTACGGGTGCCCAGACCATCACAGACCGGGCAGGCACCGAAGGGATTGTTAAATGAAAACAGGCGTGGCTCCAGTTCAGCCACAGCGCGGTCACATTCCGGACAGGAGTGTTTGGCAGAAAACACGCGATCATCATTTTCGCCTTTCATCCAAGACAAAATCGCGATATCACCACCGAGACGCAGTGCAGTTTCAAAACTTTCTGCAATCCGGTTACCGAGATCATCACGGACCTTAAAGCGGTCAACCACGACTTCAATAGTATGTTTTTTCTTTTTGTCCAACTCGGGTGGCGGATCAATTTCCATGATCTCGCCATCGACACGTGCACGTACAAAGCCTTGGCTTTGCAGTTGTTCAAATAGCGCTGTGTACTCACCCTTACGTTCACGCACGACAGGCGCTAGCAATAACAGTGCAGTACCTTCTTCCAGTTCTTTAACCGCATCGACCATTTCAGTTACGGTCTGTGCCACCATAGGCAGGTCGTGTTCCGGACAGTAAGGTGTACCTACGCGTGCATAGAGCAGACGTAAATAGTCATAGATTTCGGTAATGGTACCTACAGTCGAACGCGGATTATGGCTAGTCGATTTCTGTTCGATAGCAATGGCCGGGCTTAAGCCCTCAATCGAATCAACTTCCGGCTTTTCCATTTGCGAAAGGAATTGACGCGCGTAGGTAGACAGAGATTCTACATAACGGCGTTGACCTTCCGCATATAACGTATCGAATGCCAGTGAGGACTTACCTGAACCAGACAGTCCCGTAATCACCACAAACTTGTCGCGTGGAATATCAAGGTTCACATTTTTCAGGTTGTGGGTACGTGCACCTCGAATACGGATGTGACTTTGGCTCATGCAATGATCCTAGAAAATTCATCAAAAACCTTTATATGATACCGAATGAAAAATGTTCAAGTGCAAATAAAAGTATTTTAAACGTCAAGTTGTGTCGGATATTGGTCAAAAGATCAGTACTAAAGCAACTGGGTAAAAACGTGGAGTGAATTTGCTTTCTTCAAAACGTCTAGTGGGTTAAATTTTATGATGTATACCTACATCGAAATTAGCTTCACTTTTCATCATTTATGGTTTGGCTTAAAAATAAAAAAGCCCTGCATTGGACAGGGCTCAGTGAATAGACACTAAAATTAATCATCCAGACCCGGCCACTGGCGTTGTTCATAAGCACTATCCCAGAACAGCCATTCCAGACGTGCTGCATGGGTATAGGTCTGATGCATTTTTTCCAGAGTATCAGCATCGACCCGCGCTGCCACCCGATCCACAGTGGCAATTACATTGCGTACCGCTGTATGAAAATCTTCACCGGCATAGGTATCAATCCAGGCCTGATACGGATTATTCGGCGCTGCCTTATCGACAATATCCTTACCCACTTCCGCATAGATCCAGAAACATGGCAAAAGGGCAGCCAGAACCACCGGATAACTTTCTGCCCAAGCCGTTGCCTGTAAATAAGAGGTGTAATGATGGCAGGCCAGAGTCAAAGGTGTATTTTCAAATTGGGTTTTGCTGATGCCAAAATCCTGCATAAAGCCATCATGCAGGCTACGTTCGACCACAATGGCAGTTTTAGCGGCTTCACTAAACTGGATCACGTCATCTGCTTCAAAAGCTTTGGCTGCACAGACCGCCAGCGCACGACCATAGGCCAGTAAATAATGCGCATCCTGAATTACATAATGACTAAAAGCTTCACGGTTTAATGTTCCCTGCGCCAGTTGCTGGTTAAAAGGCAGCGCCAATGTCTTTTGATAAAGTCCGAGATTACGTTGCCATACGTCTTGAGAGAAACTCATACTGAAATCCTTAGCAGTTGAAGTCAAAACATCCAGCACTATAGCAAAGATGAATCTGTTTAAAAGATCAGCAAATCTGAAAAGCAGAAAATACCTAAAAATGGTTCAGGAAGTGCTTTGGTTTATGCGGCAAAAGTTTCATAATTGGGACAACTTTTAGTCTTAGTATTTCTCTACGTTTAAAGAAATGCATTTAATGAAATTTATCTAAGGTCGATATATATGTTGAAACATTTTGGTTTCTCAATCGTATTTTCGATCGTGTGCCTTGGTTTGTCTGCTTATTGGGGATTTACCCATGGTCCGGAAGCGGGCCTGCAAACCATGTTCACAGCACTGACCATCACCGCTATTCTGGCGATTATGGAAGTGTCGTTGTCGTTTGATAACGCGGTTGTCAATGCATCCGTCCTGCGCGGTTGGGATCATTTCTGGAAAATGATTTTCCTGACAGTCGGGATTCTGGTTGCAGTTTTCGGGATGCGCCTGATTTTCCCGGTGGTCATTGTGGCCGTGACTGCGGATATGGGCTTTATGGAAGTGGTGCAGCTCGCCTTAAATGCACCAAAAGAATATTCGGCCAAACTGATGGCACATCATGCCGAGATTTCTGCCTTTGGTGGCGCTTTCCTGATGCTGGTATTCCTGAACTTCTTCCTGGATGAAGAAAAAGATACCCACTGGTTCCGCATGCTGGAACGCCGTCTGGCGCATTTGGCGAACGTTCCGGCGATGTCAGTGTTTATTACCCTGATTGCCTTATTAATCATGGATTTCCAGGTTGAAGAAGCGAAACGTCTGGATGTTATTCTGGCTGGGATCTGGGGGATCGTGATTTATATCGGGGTACAGGTCCTAAGCCATATGCTGGGCGGGGAACCGGAAGTAGACGAAGAGGGTAATGCCGTTCGTCACGATGCTGAAGGTGTACCGACTGGCGTGGTAAAAGCTGGCTTTGGTGGTTTTCTTTATCTGGAAGTACTCGATGCATCTTTCAGTTTTGACGGTGTAATCGGTGCCTTCGCGATTACATCTGACGTGGTAATCATCATGTTAGGCTTGGCCATCGGTGCGATGTTCGTGCGTTCGATGACCATTTACCTGGTCGATAAAGGCACGCTGGATGCCTATATCTATCTGGAACATGGCGCGCACTATGCGATTGGTGCTCTGGCATTTATCATGCTGGCAAGCAGTACCGGTGTGCATATTCCTGAAGTGATAACGGGTCTGATCGGTGTAGCTTTCATTATCTGGGCAGTCATTGCTTCGATCCAATATACCAAGCGTCAGTTATTAAAAGCAGGCAAATAGTCCTGTGATCACTGAACAGAAGCGTAGCTCCGTCTACGCTTTTTTATTTTTCAGATAGTCCTTATCTTTATTTCAAATAAAATTCATGCATTCCTTTGAGCGGAATGGCCTATAATCTGCGCATCAAGATTAACTAACTCGATCGCCAGACTTTATGATGAATGCCTTAGAACGTCGCTCGACCTTTGCCCTGAGCAGTATTTTCGCACTGCGCATGCTGGGGTTGTTTATGATCATCCCTGTATTCTCTGTAGCAGGGCAGTCATATAAATATGCTACGCCGGCATTGATTGGTCTGGCGGTGGGGATTTATGGCCTGACACAGGCCATTTTGCAGATTCCGTTTAGCCTGATTGCAGACCGCTATAGCCGTAAGCCACTGGTGGTTTTGGGCTTACTACTATTCGCTCTAGGTGGCGCAATTGCAGCGATGTCTGACACTATTTATGGTGTGATCATCGGTCGTGCGATTGCGGGTGGTGGAGCAGTTTCAGCGGTGGTAATGGCCTTATTGGCTGATGTGACCCGTGAAGAAAACCGCATGAAAGCCATGGCGGTGATGGGCATGAGTATCGGCCTGTCCTTTGTGGTAGCCTTTACCATGGGGCCATGGGTGACAGGACTGGTCGGCATTTCTGGTCTGTTCTGGGTGACCACAGTGATGGGATTGGCCGCGATTGCGATGTTGTTGATGGTCCCTAAAGTTACCCGTCATCATAAAAATTTTCAGCAGGGCTATCTGGAGCAGCTAAAACAGGTCCTGAAAATGGGGGACCTGAACCGTCTGCATATCTCGGTATTTACCCTGCATTTGCTACTTACAGCGATGTTTATTTATGTGCCATCGCAACTGATTGAAGTTGCTGAACTGCCATTATCGAGTCATGGTTGGGTCTATCTGCCGCTGCTGGTCGTGAGTCTGTTCTTTGCTTTTCCGAGCATTGTACTGGCAGAGAAATACCGCAAGATGCGCAGCATTTTCCTGACAGCGATTGGCGGTATTATTCTGGGTCTGTTGATCATGATTTTTGGCTTTGAATCCAAATATGTGCTGATCGGTGGATTAGGGCTGTTCTTTATTGCCTTTAACGTCATGGAAGCTTTACTGCCATCTTGGCTATCTAAGGCAGCACCAATTCAATCCAAAGCCACTGCGATGGGCGTGAATGCCAGTAGTCAGTTCCTGGGCGCATTCTTTGGCGGGATTATCGGTGGACAATTGTTGTTACTCAACAACACTTCGCTCGGTTGGAGTATTTTATCGGCAATTGCTATAATTTGGCTGCTCGTGAGTTTTGGGTTGGCTCAACCACGCTATCTTTCATCGCTTGTGCTTCGTCTGCCAGAGAGTAAACAAACAGATGAATGGACTTCTCAACTTTTAGCGATTCGTGGTATTGAAGAGGTTGTGGTCATGTCTGAACAGCAAGTCGCCTTTGTCAAGGTCGATAAACAGCAGGTTGATGATGTTTCGCGACAACAATTAACGCACTTGTTAGGTAAAGAGGTAGCCATTTAAACATAACTCTTATAAAGTAAAATATAGAAATAAATAGGAAGTGTACGTCTGATGCGTGGTGTTAATAAGGTCATTTTAGTTGGTACTTTAGGTCGAGATCCTGAGACCAAAACTTTCCCAAATGGTGGTTCTCTCACTCAATTCTCTATCGCAACCAGCGATTCATGGACTGATAAAAATACGGGCGAACGTAAAGAGCAAACCGAATGGCACCGTATTGTGCTGCATAACCGTTTAGGTGAAATTGCACAGCAATATCTGCGCAAAGGTTCTAAAGTTTATATCGAAGGTTCATTACGTACCCGTCAATGGACAGATCAAAGCGGTCAAGAACGCTACACAACGGAAATCCGTGGTGAGCAAATGCAAATGCTGGATTCTGGTCGTCCACAAGGCGAGCAAGGCGATAACGGTTTTAACCAGCCACGTTTTAATAACAATAACCAGGGTGGCGGTTATGGCAATAATCCACAAGGTAGTTATGGCTCAGCGCCTCAGCAAGGCGGTTTTAATAATAATCAGGGCAGTGGTTATGGCAACAATAACCAAAATAACCAGGGTGGTTATGCGCCGAAGTCTGCACCTGCTCCAGTAGCAGCACCGGCAGCCGATCTGGATGATGATCTTCCGTTTTAATCCCGATATTAGAAAGGTAAATCATCAAAAAAACCCGCCATTTGGCGGGTTTTTCATATCTGGGTTCTTCTATTTTTTCACTGAAACCCACATCGTGATCACCGCCCGGAACACGACTTCTTCTGCAATATCTTTAATTTCTACATTGACCAGATAATCGCTGCCTTCGTTCCATATAAAGTTAGGCTCGGCGGGTGTTACAATCGCAACTAGGTCAGTGGTGGCTTTTTTGACATATTCGACCTGCATACCCTTGGGAATCCAGCGATGGGTCTTTGGAACGGTTGCATCGGTCATGGTGCCGCCTGCCAGTTCAGCCATATTGCACATGGCAATCGCGTGTACAGTGCCTAAATGATTCAGCACAGCACGATGTTTCTTAATGCTCACTGCGCAATATCCAGGCTTTAAATCTTCAAACAATGGAGAAATACTGCCGAAATAAGGTGCTTTTAGACAAAGTAATTTAGAAAAAAGATACTTACCGGCTGGCTTATTTTCTAAGCTGTTCCAGATTTTTAGGGCTTGGCTCATCTATAACTTCCTGTATATTATTTTTAATCAGAATAATATTCTCATACAGAATATTATTCTGTATTGGCGCATCTGACAAAAACCAGACATCAGGCTGCCAGCCTGCTTTTAAAAATAGAGAGGATTTAAATATTAAAAATGCAAAACATGGAATTGCTGGAAAGGATTCTTAAGGGAAGACGGGCTTTACTCAAACGTCAGATTCTGGAATGCGCATTGACAGAATTTCTGCGTACCGGTGTTGCTGCGACTACGATTGAAATGATCCGTGATCAGGCCGATACCAGTATTGGGGCGATCTACCATCATTTTAAAAACAAGGAGGGGATCATTGCGGCACTATATATTGCAGCACTTACGGATCAGTCGAAGCAGCGTTTACAGGCTTTGTCGCAAGTTCAGGGTATTGAACAAGGCATACAGGCGGTGATTCAGAGTTATATCGATTGGGTCGTAGCGTATCCTGATTTTGCCCGCTTTCTTTATGCTGCGCATCATACAGTTCAAAGCAGTGACTTTAAAAAGGAGTTACAGCAGTCGAATCAGCAGCGCAATCAAGACTTAAAACAATGGTTGGCTCAACAGATAGATGCCAATCAATTACAAGCTGTTCCCTTGGAACTGCTTATGTCACTGATCATTGGACCCACTGAAAGTTATTGCCGGAGCTGGTTATCTGGTCGAGTTCAAACCTCTCCCAAACATTATGCAGCAGCCTTAGCAAAATCGGCCTGGAAATCTATACAGCATTTTCAAGAAAGTGAATTCGCCAAAATTGATTAAACAAATTAGAAAGATAAAAATACAAGGAATTATAAATCTAAAAAACCGATAGTTTTTATTAAAAGTTACGGTTTTACCTATTGATAGTTTTTGCGTATTCTTAACTACATCAAATGAACACACACTTTCACGAATAGATAGGAATAGACTTATGAGTTTAATCAATACTGAAGTTAAGCCATTCAACGCAACTGCTTACCACAATGGCCAATTTATTGAAGTGTCTGAGCAAGACATGAAAGGCAAATGGTCTGTAGTATTCTTCTATCCTGCTGACTTCACATTTGTTTGTCCAACAGAATTAGGCGATCTTGCTGATCAGTATGCTGAATTCCAGAAACTGGGCGTAGAAATCTACTCAGTATCTACAGACACGCACTTCACGCACAAAGCTTGGCATGATACGTCTGACGTGATTGGTAAAATCCAGTACCCAATGATCGGCGATCCAACCTGGACTTTGGCGAAAAACTTTGAAGTGCTGATTGAAGCTGATGGTCTGGCGGATCGTGGTACTTTCGTGATCGATCCAGACGGTAAAATCCAGATCGTTGAAATCAACGCGGGTGGTATCGGTCGTGACGCGCAAGAACTGCTTCGTAAAGTAAAAGCGGCTCAATATGTACACGCTCACCCAGGTGAAGTATGTCCTGCAAAATGGAAAGAAGGTGAAGCGACCCTTGCTCCTTCAATCGACCTGGTCGGTAAAATCTAATTCGATAACACGTTATCGAAGTTGAAAAAACCCAGCTCTCAGCGCTGGGTTTTTTATTGTCTACTGCCCATGACTACTTAAATTAACGTCTTATGAGCAAAGCTAAAGTTATAAGTAGCTACACAGAAATCTAAGAGTCGAATCGTCTTATAATTGAAATACTGCATTCTAGAAGTACGGTATTGATGACTGCTGATAAAGCTTAAAATGGCTACATGTTCATCCTATTGCGTATAGGAGTAAAAGATGAAAAAAGTCATTGGTGTTTACCGTAATCAAAACATGCACTGGGTCGGTGACGGCTTCCCGGTGAAAAACCTGTTTTCTTATGATCGTCTGGGGCAGGCTATTAGTCCATTTTTGTTGCTGGATTATGCAGCGCCGTATCACTTTGCATCAACTACTGAGCAGCATGGCGTAGGTTCACATCCGCATCGTGGCTTTGAAACTGTAACCTTGGCTTATCAGGGTGCAGTGACCCACCAGGACTCCAGTGGTGGTGGCGGTACGATACAGACCGGTGATGTACAGTGGATGACAGCAGGTGCCGGAGTGGTGCATGAAGAATTTCATTCTCCAGATTTTTCTCAAAAGGGCGGCCTGTTTGAAATGGTTCAACTCTGGGTCAATTTGCCAGCTAAAGACAAAATGACCGCGCCACGTTATCAGGCCATTACTGCAGCTGAGATTCCACGGATTGAAATGGATGAAGGTGCAGGATATATCCGGGTGATTGCCGGAGAATTCGGAGGTCATCATGGCCCTGCGCATACCTTTAGTCCGGTAAATGTCTGGGACGGCGAGCTAAAAGCGGAGTATGAAACTACGTTGCATGTACCTCTCGGACATAATGCTTTGCTGGTTGTACTGGCGGGTGAGCTGATGGTAAATGGCAGTCAAAAAGTACTGGATAGCTCTATTGTCATGTTTGCGCGCGATGATGATCCTGAAATTCAGCTACAGGCCGATCAGGACGCTAAATTTCTGCTCTTGACCGGTGAGCCGCTGAATGAACCGATTCAAGGTTATGGCCCATTTGTGATGAATACAAAGGAAGAAATTATTCAGGCATTTCAAGATTTTAATCAGGGTAAATTTGGTGAAATCGCGGTACAGGCCGAATAATACAGTCAGTCTGAAAACAAAGAAGCCTCTGCACAAGCAGAGGCTTTTTTTCTAATGCGCTGGAATTTCTTGTCGTTTTTACGAGTTTCTGGGATAAATTCATTTTGTTTATCTCTATGAATTTATCTCTTTCTTGTACTGCATATTATAGAGTGTTTTGCGGTCTTTGTAAACCGATTATTAAAAAATTGGTTAATTAAATCATTTGTTTTTTAAAGATTTATTTTGAAATATTTAAATATGATGAAGGTTTAAGTCACTCTATATAAAGGCGTTCTTTGCTATTCAAAAAATGTAATTTATTTGTAAAGTTACGTTAACTCAGACTTACGAAAAAAAAGTATTCTGGAAGATTTTAATAACCTATTTGCCGAAAGCATGGTTCATAATTTCTTTTAGTTTTTCAATGACGGATGATCAGATTGGATATCGCAGTAATTGGTAGTGGCATGGCTGGACTGGCTACTGCCAGAATTCTTCAGGACGCAGGACATCGCATTACTATTTTTGAAGCGCTTCAAGGTCGTGGCATGGACAGTCATAGTCTCGAATTTGAAGGAGGCCTCATTGACGCACCTTTACGTGTGATGAATCCTTATCTGTGGAAAAATACCTTAAGTCTGGCGACTCATCTGGGCATTAAAACTTACCCGGTACGTACTTATATGGCCTGTAGCTGGCTGTTTGAAGACCGGGTAGAAACCTGGCTAACCACGTCACGTAGCCGGATTGGCAATATTCCGATTATCAATAACCGCAAAGGCATCCAGCAATATGGCTGGCGTCTGGTCAAAGGTTTGTTACAGCTCAAAACAGCCTTGGCAAAATTCTTTAAATCTAAAAATCAGGACATTAGCCTAGCAGAATTTATCAATCGTAACGAGATTGAAGAAGTGTTCTGGCATGGTGCAGTGATGCCGGTGCTGTATACCATTTGTACCTGTAACCCGAAAACCATTGGTGAATGGCCAGCCAAACCTTTATTGATTTTCCTGCGTCAGCTAACGGATGGTGATGCCTTGTTACGTATGCAGGGTGGAACTCCAGCTTTGGTAGACAAACTGATTGAAGGCATTCACATTGAAAGTGGTGTGCCGATCGTATCGGTGAAAGAGCAGGGTGACAAAGTACTGGTAGAAAATGCAGCCGGCTTGTCGAAAACTTTTGATCGTGTCGTGGTTGCGACACCAACCAATCATATTGATGAATTCCTGGATCATGAGCAGTTTGGCCGTGATATAGAGCTGTTAAAGAAATTCAAATTCGAACAGGGCGAATTGGTCATTCACCGTGATAGCAGCGTGATGCCTCCAAAGCGTAAGGACTGGGCTGTACTCAGCTATATGATGGATCGCAAGTTTACCCGTCAGCAATTTACGGTTTGGCTGAATGCGGTTGAACCGAGTCTGGTGGGTAAATCTCCGGTATTCCAGACCTGGCGTCCTGTGACTGAGATTGATCCGAAAAAAGTGATTTCCTCAGTGACCTTGACCCGTGCGGTAGTGGATGCCAATACTATCGCTCTCAATAAAGAATTACAGCATCGTCATCTGGAAATGAACCGTAAAGTCTTCTACTGCGGTTCGTGGTCGTCGGACGGTTTGCCAATCCTGGAATCTGCAGTGACATCTGCTATGAAAATTGCCGCAATTATGGGGGCACCGTTGCCATTTGAAGGGCTTAAACCTAAGATCGAGGTAGCACCCCAACTCGGTTATTGATTGATGCAATGGTTTCAGGCACTTCGTCAGCGTCTTCCTCAACACAAATATGCAATTGATGCATCGTTGCTGGGAGACCAGTCGCAGTTGCCCTGGAGCAATCTGGGTTATTGGCAGGCAGGGCAGCAGGATTATGTAGCTGCCTGTCGAACTTTGGCTGACCATCTGGCAGAAACGGTTGGTTTAAATTCAAAAGACAAATTGCTGGATCTGGGCTGTGGCCAAGGTGCCAGCCTGTTGCACTGGCAACAACACTATCAGGTGCAATATCTGGCCGGTGTGGAACTTCAGCCAGCTTGTGTGGCGAATATTCAACAGCATTTACCTGATCTCAATGCCATCTATCCGGCTTCTTTCCTGCGTTTAAACGACATGCATTTTTCCCAGCGCTTTGATGTGGTGCTGTGTCTGGATGCTGCCTATCATAGTCCCGTTCCCGAACTTCTCGAACAGGTATGCAGTGTATTGAACGCCAATGCACGGATTGGCTTTCATCATCTGATCTTGTCTGAAAAATGGAACAGCTTGAATGCGCTGCAAAAGCGTAAATATCAGTTTTTGCTGAAATCCGCCGATGTCGATTTAAAAAACCTGATGTCGAAAAATGAGCTTTATCATTGTCTGGAAAATTCTGAATTCAAGAATATTCAGGTTGAAGATCTGTCCGAAGCGGTATTTTCAGGTTTTGCTAATTATGTAAATCAGCATTTAAATTCAAAGAACTTGAAACAAAAAGGCAAAGGACTGGATCAGTTTAAAATCCGGATGACGGCAAAGCTTTGCCAGAAGTTATATCAGGAGGGGATTGTAAAATATGTGCAGGTGACAGCACAGGCGATCTAAAGACTAGAGACAAGCTAGATAAAAATACCAAGCCCAGAAACATCAAAGCCTCACTAAAAAGCGAGGCTAAGAAAATGGTGCCGGCACACGGATTCGAACTGTGGACCTACTGATTACAAGTCAGTTGCTCTACCAACTGAGCTATGCCGGCGTTGTGGAGTGCATTTTACAGATTTTTCTTAAGGGCGCAAGCCAAAAAATAACCGTTCAATCTTATAACCATTTTTTTAATGCTGATCATTGAATCATCTTCACTCAGGCATCTACATTTAAATCATGAAATTGCCCACATCGGTGATATGGGCAAGGGTAAAGGACTGATATTTAAAATCTATTATGAATAAGTTAAAAGGGAATTATCTGCTTTTGAGTATCCGATCCAGGTCTTGTGCGCATTCCTCTAAAGTAAAGGCCATATCAAACTGCATTTGAGGTTTGAGTTCTTGAGCGAGACTTCTCCACTGTTCAATTAGTTTTAGGGCTTTTTGAATCTTATGTTTGTTGACGTCTTTGGCAATTGTCGGGGTATAACCACCGCGTTTGGCATTTTTTATCTGTTTCATGTAGTTTGCGCTGTTATTCATGTCCACTCTCCGAATAGCAGTGTTTCCACTTTTTTCTAACCCAAATAAGGAAGGCTCAAGCAATAACGTTTTCTATCTTTTGGTTTTTATTCTCCTTTTATCCTGTTTTGATTCCACCATAACATAGCGATGATGACAATTAAATTAAGCTATTTTTATGCCAGTTTTTGTCTCCATCATATAAATAAACTAAAAGAAGAACATAAAGTTAAGAAAGTAATAAAAATGGATATATCATGGTTTTATCCAAAGAATTTATTTAAATATATCCCAGCCTATATCTTCACATCTTTAAATCTGTAAAAAAAAACAAGCAATACTCATCTCAAAAATAACCAGTAAAATGAATTATCCTTTTTTAATTCATCTGTCCAAGATGCTTACTTTTAGGGTTTTAGACTATAAAAAAAGCCCAATATAAAATTGGGCTAGGGCTTAAGGCTCAACTTCTAGCGGATCACCATCTTCAGGACGAAGATGACGTGTGCCATCATCTGCAGGATCTACACTTGATCCATCCTTAGTGATCGGATTGTACATTTCGTCCTCTTTTTTATCGTCAGTGAACTCTTCATCTTCGAAATCTAGAGGCTCATTATCATCATCAAAATTTAGGGGCTTTTCATCATCTTTCATAGCGATCCATCATTTTTTACCAAGATAAGATCATGCTCGAATATTCCTCAGTGTCATTCAACAGCCATCCGGCATCATTTATGTAACTTGTATTGTTATTCTTTTATTTTTAACGCATCACCTCATAATTTAGGCAACAAAAAAGGCTCAAATCCTTTAGATTTAAGCCTTCGTTTACAACATGTGATTACATGTTTATGAATCTTGGCGGTGAGAGAGGGATTCGAACCCTCGATACGCTATAAACGTATACACACTTTCCAGGCGTGCTCCTTCAGCCACTCGGACACCTCACCATGGCCGTGGATGATATAGAAAAAAAGCCAGTCTGCCAAGCTTGAAACAATTGATTTGCGGAAAAACTTTGAGCGCAGTGCTATGATTCGCAAAAATGCTTGTTAAAAACGAAGATGATATATGCAAAGCACTGCACAGAAAGCAGCTCTCCCGGTAATTACGCTGGCTGCGCTTGGGGTTGTTTTTGGAGATATTGGGACCAGTCCATTGTATGCATTACGCCAATGTTTTCTGACGTCGCACCTTGCCATTAGTGAAGCTTCGGTGTTGGGCATTTTGTCCTTGATTTTCTGGTGTATCATGCTGACGGTGAGCTTTAAATACGTCACCATTATCATGCGTGCCGATAACAACGGTGAGGGAGGAATCATGTCCTTGCTGGCTCTTAACTTGCGAACCACACGCATTTCTGATGACAAGAAAATTTACCTGATTGCGCTCGGCTTTATTGGGGCATCACTGTTCTTTGGTGACGGGATCATTACCCCGGCAATTTCTGTGTTATCTGCGATTGAAGGGTTGAGTATTGCCACACCTGTGTTTAATCAATGGTTAGAGCCTTTATCGATCGGGATTATTGCGGGACTCTTTCTGGTACAACGTCATGGTACCGGAACCATGGGCAAATTTTTTGGTCCGTTGACCTTACTCTGGTTCCTGTCAATTGGTGGTTTCGGTTTGTGGAGCATTATCCAAACCCCGACAGTACTGGCCATGGTGAATCCATACTGGGCCTATCATTTTGTAGTCGATCAGCCTTTTGTAGCCTTCTTGACCATGGGGGCCGTGATTTTGACCATGACTGGCGGTGAAGCCATTTATGCCGATATGGGGCATTTTGGTCGTCTGCCGATTCGTCTGGCCTGGTTTATTATTGTGTTGCCCTGTCTGTTACTGAATTATGCCGGACAGGGGGCACTGTTGCTGCGCCGTCCTGAAGCACTGGAAAATCCTTTCTATATGCTACTTCCGGAATGGGGCTTATATCCAATGATTGGTCTGGCGACGGCAGCTGCTGTGATTGCCTCACAGGCGGTGATTACCGGGGTGTTCTCCATGGTGAATCAGGCCATTCAACTGCGCTATTTACCGCGTCTGAGCGTAAAACATACCTCAGCCGAAGAACGTGGCCAGATTTATCTGCCCTTCATTAACTGGATGCTGTTTATTTCTGTGGTGATTTTGATTTTACTCTTTGAAAATAGTGCCCGCTTAGCGAGTGCTTATGGGGTCGCAGTCACCATGACTATGCTGTGTGGTACCATTTTAATCAGTATTCTGGCTTATGGTTTCTGGCGCTGGCCAATCTGGAAAGTAGTGTTATTTGCCACACCATTCCTGATGCTGGATCTAGTTTTTGTAGCCTCAACGTCTTTAAAAATTGCATCAGGTGGCTGGGTACCGATTCTGCTCGGGGCGGCATTATTTACGATTCTGATGACCTGGAAAGATGGTCGTGCACTGGTCCTGAACCGTCTAGAAAAAGATGCGCTACCAATTGACCTGTTTATTAAGAGTATTTCAATCGGTGGAGGCACCAAGTTTGTGCCGGGTGAAGCGATTTTCCTGACCGGAACCCCGACCATTGTACCGCATGCGATGTTGCATAATATCAAGCACAACAAGGTACTACATGAGCGCAATATTCTGGTGACGGTTATTACCCGGGATATTCCTTTTGTAGGCGATGAAGAACGCATCAAACTAGAAAAACTCAGTGAGCATTTTTATCGAGTCACGATGTATTACGGGTTTAAGGATCAGCCTAATATCCCGGAAGCATTGCAGCATGCGTATGCAGAATGGGGCTTTGAATATGACCTGATGCAGATCAGTTTCTTTATCTCCCGGGAACGGATTATGCATACAGTGGGAGAGGGAATGGCACCCTGGCGGGAAAAACTGTTTGTTTCCATGCAGCGTAATACCAGTCCAGTCAGCGACTTCTACCAGATTCCGACCAACCGGGTAGTGGAGCTGGGTAGCCAGATCGAGATGTAAAAATAAAAAAACCAGAGCAAGGCTCTGGTTTTTTTAGGGGAGAGAATTTAGAAAGCTTTATAACAAATTATTGTTCTGTTGCTTCTGTCTCAGCCGGCATTTCAGGGGCTGCGTTTAAAGGTGCATCTACCGCAGGATCAGCTTCAGCTTCTACCGCAATTTCAGTTTGCTCAGTCATCACAGAGCCGCTTCAGGTGCAGCAGCTTGCTGTTCTTCAAGAGCTGGTTGCTCTACAGCTTCACCCATAGTCATTTCCTGTTCTGTAGCAGGGGCTGCTGGTTCAGACTCAAGATTGGCTGGAGCCGGATTGGTATCCGGCATTTCTGGTTGTGCAACAAGTGCATTAGGCATACCTGGTGTTTGCATTGGCTGATTTGGCATTGATTGTTGTGGCTGCTGGCCTGGCTGAGCAGGTGCAGACATTGGCTGGTTTACCAGACGAATCTGTCCAGAATTCACCAGGCTTTCCAGTGAGGCTTGCTGACCATTTACAGTGGTACTAATTTTAGCTTTAGACAAGCTTTCAAGTGTTTCACCCGCTTGTACAGGAGGCTCAGCGAATGCGCCGGCACTGATCACACTTGTAAATATTCCGAGACCTAATAACTTAGATAGTTTGTTAGATAGTTTGGAATTCATAAATTAACTCCATTGCTAATAATTGTACGTAATTTGAGTAGTCAATTAGCTTTGCACACTCAAGACGAGGTCACAATCAAAGCTACTTAAAGGTAAAAAAACCGCGTTGAAAGCTCACTAAAAAAACGACACTTTGTTACAAGATTTAAGAATATAGGGATAGATTGTGTAATTATTAGGCAAATAAAGGGGGTAAGATATACTTCATATACATGGCTTGTTAAGCTCGCAAAACCCCCGATTTTGATCTTAAAAGCACGTGTAGCATGGCAAAGAAGCAGCGTAAGTCGAAGAATTCAGTTTTTCAGTTTTTTAATGAAAATAGCGTGAAAGTGATCCTGGCAATGGTCGCTTCCGGGAGTTTTGCGATTGCGTTTGGCCAGGAAAAAATCAGTCAGTGGATTTCTCTGCCTTCTACATCGAATTCGAGCTGTCTGGAACAGTTTTACCGGGACATCCCGCCTTACCTGATGAAAGACAGCCTGAAAAAAGACAGTTATTCACTGTGTTTTAATGGCTTTAATGTGGGTTATTCGGGTGTATCCAAAACGCCACTGTGGGTGGCGGAGGCTTTAACACCGAAGCGTCTGAGCCAGAAAATTCCACGTGAAGACAACTTCCATGAAGAAACACGACTAAATGCTGCTCATCGTGCGACTTTGGCTGACTATCGTGGCTCAGGCTATGACCGTGGCCATATGGCGCCAAATGCAGATATGCCAAATAAAGCTTCACAGTCTGACAGTTTCTCGCTGGCCAATATGGTTCCGCAGGCACCAAAGAACAATCAGCAGGTTTGGCGCGAGCTAGAAGAAGCGACCCGGGCCATTGTGACCAAGCAGAAGCAGGACGTATATGTAGTGACTGGGCCTGTCTTTGCAGCCAAAAAACTGAAAACTATTGGCAAGGGTGTGATTGTACCAACTGCCGTGTACAAAGCAATCTATATGCCGAAAACTGGAGCCATTGGTGCCTACTATGCTCCTAATGATAATTCGCTCAAGGTTCGCATTGTCAGTGTCTGTTATCTGGAAGAGCAGCTTGGCATTAACCTGTTTCCTCAGTTAACTGAAGAACAGAAACGTAATACCTATCATCTGCCGTTGACTGCGAATGCTGTGAAGGCTAACCAGAAAATTGCCTATTCGAATTGGGATGCAGAAAGCCAGTGTGCTGAAGACGTGCCGAAAGAAGATCTGGAAAAATTGCAGCGTGAGTTCAAACCGTCGGCTTCAAGTTCGGCCAGTACAAGTAATACGAGCTCATCAGTCAATAAGAACGGGATCGATCATGATACCCAGGATACGATTGTTAAACAGCTGATTGAGGCCTTACTACAATACATACTGCAGCTGCTGAAATAGTGAAAAGGAGCTTGCTGTAAAAAGCAGGCTTCAGGTAGCATGCTGAAGACAGGTGAGTAACAATAATAAAACAGAGTGGAAATTAATGTTTAAAGCATTTGAAAATGGAACCGAATCGCATGCGATTCATGACCTGACAGTTGAGAATGATCTGGACTGTGTCAGTGTGTATGGCAATCTGCAAATTACCAAAGACCAGGCCGGTCTCAAGGCAGCCAAAGTCTTACAAGCACTGTTAAATGATATTGTGCAGCAGCTCGAAGAAACACCGGATCTGCCAGAAAAAATTGAACGCAATGATGCAGATGAAATTGAAAATCCATTTTTATAGAAATTTCTTAATCACTATTCCGGCTAGAAAAAAGCTCCTTTGATGAGGAGCTTTTTTATTTTATTCAAACTTTTAAATCTGATATGGGACATTAATCTCTGCGGTAGCAGGATAGTCCAGAAATTTTTCCTGCACCTGGGTTTCCAGATATTCTGAGCGCCATTGTTGTGGTGTCTGAGCGGTCCATTGCTTGAAGGCACGCTGAAATGCACTTTGTTCAGAATAGCCAAGCAGCATGCTGATTTCCTGCAAACTCAGATGAGGATCTTTTAGATATTGCATGGCCATCATGCAGCGGATTTCCTGTATACGCTGCTGATAGGTCTGGCCCTGTTTTTGCAGGTAACGTTGTAGCTGACGTACAGAAAAATTCATCTGTTTGGCGATATGTTCAATCTGGAACATATTTTTCTGCAGACCCACCAGAATCGCCTGTTGCAAGCGTTGATCAATCTGGGTGGAGTTCGGAAGTTTTTCCAGCACCGCTTCTGCCTGTTGCATCAGTAATTTCTGTAAGGTCTGATCACCTTTCTTTAAAGGAGTCGACATTTCACTCACAGGAATCAGTACCTGATTTCTGGCCTGACCGAAACGGACCTTGCAGCGGAAATACTGTTCATAGACCGCAATATTTTTATTGACCGGATGCTGAAAATGGACTTCATGCAGATGCAGTTGATGCTGGTCCAGAATGCTTGAGCGAATAAATTCAGTCATGAGCGCGATGGCAATCTCATCTGTGAGTTGCGTACTCACTTTAAACGGAATTTCACTCCAGGAAATAGACAGGTAATCTCGATCCAGACTGACCTGTAAGGGACTGCCATCATAGATCAGGCGATGATAGTCATGATAACGCATAAAGGCTTCGCCCAGCGTTTCACTGGATAATGCCAGATAGCCAATAATACCCAGATGCTTGGCTTGCACCAGTTGCGCGATTTCCAGGCCGAGTGCTGGCCGCTGCAACTCCTGGTCCAGCTGGCTGAGCAGATCACGCCAGAGAATATAATCAAAACGCTCCAGGTTCTGGATCGCAAACAATTTCTTGGGAATGTCCAGTTGTTTGAGCTGGTAATAGTCCAAAAGCAAATGTCCTAAACCACCATATACCGAACCGACATAATCTTGGGGAACGTGCATTTTTTAATTCTTTTGTTCTGTCGTTTTTTGTCAATGATATTGAAATTATCGGTCAATATCTAGCCCTTTGTTTGACCTATAGTGTAAACAAACAGGGAGGAAAAGATCATGTGGAAAGGCTTTCTAGCAGGACTGGTCGTAGCCAATGGCTTTGAATGGTTCGCGCATAAATATGTGCTGCATGGTACCCATCGGGCAGGGCAGACGCGTTATAGCCCAGTGCCGGACAGCATGCGCTCACATTGGGAACATCATCGTGAAGTTCGCAAGACCAGATTTTCTGATTATGCCTATGTTGAAGGTTTGAAAAACTGGCGAATCCGTAATGAAATCGGTTCACTGGCCGTCGCAGCGAGCGTATTCGGGCTGGCTTTTTATCCCTTGTCCAAAGGCATGTTTTTGGCCACGCTATATAGTGCAGGCAATTATTTTTATATGCATCGGCGGGCACATCTGCAACCAGAATGGGCCAGAAAAAAAATTCCCTGGCATTATGATCATCATATGAACAGTAACCAAGATGCCAACTGGTGTGTAACCAAGCCCTGGTTTGATTATTTGATGGGAACCCGGGTGATTTCTTCAGCAGATTTACAGGAAAAAAATCCCCTTGGTATTGCCTTGCCGGAGCAGATCTCTACGCGCTTAACCCACTTAACCCAGCGTTATTTCCCGGCTAAATGGGCTAAAGATCGTGATTAAATAACTTAAAATTCGAGTAATCTGCCACATAAAATGTTAACCATTTCTCACTTTGGTTAGCCCTGTCGTGATTTGTCAATAAATTCTGTATATATTGTCAATATTGTGCTCAGGATTTCACCTATATTTGCGTCTGTTGATGATTGAAAGTCTTATCAACCTGCATACAGATTGAGTTATATTGTAAATGTCAAAAATACCAAGTGCTGTAGTTCTTCTTGGTTTTTATAGGGAGTCGCAAGACTCCTTTTTTTGTCCAGAATTTAAATGATTCCTAAGAATAATCCATAAAAAAAAGAGCGTGATATTCACGCTCTTTTTCATTTGAAGGCTGTTGTTTAGAGACGCATTTCAATGCCTTGAGCAGCTAGATAAGCCTTGGCTTCAGGAATGGTATGCTGGCCAAAGTGGAAAATAGAGGCGGCAAGTACTGCATCGGCACCACCATGGATAATCCCGTCAGCCAGATGCTGCAAGTTGCCTACGCCACCAGAGGCAATCGTCGGTACAGTGACGCGGTCATTGATAGCACGCATGAGTGGAATGTCATAACCTGCTTTGGTGCCATCGGCATCCATAGAGGTAATTAACAGTTCGCCTGCGCCGTAGCTGGCCATTTTCTCTGCCCATTCCAGGGCATCAATACCGGTCGGTTTGCGTCCGCCGTGGGTAAAGATTTCCCATTTATTCTCGCCAGTTTTTTTGGCATCAATCGCCACCACGATACATTGCGCACCAAAACGCTGTGAGGCTTCCTGTACAAACTCAGGGTTAAAGACTGCTGCCGAGTTAATACTGACTTTATCCGCACCTGCATTTAACAGTAAACGAATATCTTCGACTTTACGCACGCCACCGCCTACGGTAAGCGGTACGAATACAGATTCAGCCATACGCTCAACGGTACGGTAAGTGGTGTCGCGTCCATGATGTGTAGCGGTAATATCAAGGAAAGTGATTTCATCGGCACCTTGTTCATTATAACGGCGTGCCACTTCTACCGGGTCACCCGCATCACGAATATCAAGGAACTGAACACCCTTGACTACGCGACCGTTGTCGACGTCCAGACAAGGAATAATACGTTTAGCTAGCATAAATTTTTCCAATTATTACAGCCGATTATGAAACTCACCCACGCAAGCGCTACACCTTGGTAGATGGAAACGGTATTCTAGCAAAAATATGTAAGTTTTTTCGCAGGTTTTCTATGTCGGTTTATACCACTTTGACTTTAAAGGAAGTTCAGGATTTCGCAGCACCTTATGGACTTGAGGTGATTGATCTGATTCCCATTCAAGGAGGTATCCAGAATACGAACTATTTTCTGGTCTGCGAAAACCAGCAATATGTGCTGACCGTTTTTGAAGATATGGATGAACAGGCCGCCGGAGAACTGGTGCCGGTCTTGCAGCATTTGGGGCAGGCAGGTCTGGCCGTACCGGTGCCTTTATCCCACTCAGGTAAAGCCATTCACACGCTAAAAAATAAGCCCGCACAAATTGCGCCACGTATGATGGGTGAGCATCCGATGCCATCTACCGTTGCGCATGTGGAAGCGATTGCCATTGCTCAGGCCAAAATGCATGTGGCATTGAAAGATTTTAAACTTGAGCGTGCCTTTGTCCGTGACCATGCCTACTGGTATAACGTAGCACAGGAAATTAAACCAAGCCTGAACGCAGCAGATAAAGTCTTACTAGGCAAACTTCTGGGCCTGTATGAAGCTTTAACCGCAGTATATCCAGATCGTCCACGTGGCTTTATCCATTCGGATCTGTTTCGTGACAATACCCTGTTTGAGGGTGATCAGCTGAAAGGAATTCTGGACTTTTATGAACTGAATAAAGATGAATTCCTGTTTGATATCGCGATTACTTTAAATGACTTCTGTACCAATTATCCGGAGGTTACTTTAAATGAAGAAAAGGCCAATGCCTTTTTAAAAGCCTATGAAACTATTCGCCCTTTAACTGCAGATGAAAAATCATGTCTGGAGCTTTACCTGGCAATGGCTGCGGGTCGTTTCTGGATGATGCGTTTACAAGTGGCACAGAAAAATGCGGCTGAAGGTCGTACCGGTGAAGATATTCTGCAAAAAAATCCGGAAGAGATGCGTAACATGCTGATTGAACGTTTAAAATTCGTGACAGCTTAACTTTAAAATAAACAGGAACAGGCAAAATGCGCGATCAGGGACGTTTAGTGGAATGGTTTGATGACAAAGGCTATGGCTTTATTCAGCCCAATGATCCGGCCAAAGATCGCGTGTTTTTGCATATCAAGGATTTTGCCCGTCCCGGTCCACGGCCAATTGTCGGCTGTGCGCTGGATTATCTGGTGATTCTGGACGAGCAGGGCCGTTATCGTGCCCAGCAGGTTATGTACCTGAAAGCATCACAAACCAAAACGGCAAAAACAAAAACTAAAACATCAGGCCGAAGCCAGCAAGAAAAACTACAGCCGATGCAGGTTGCTTCTGTGGCTTATATTCTGGTATTAGTGGGACTAAGTTTAGCCGGCTTGTTGAGTGGAATGATCCTGTTGCTGGTGAGCCTGATGAATGTTCTCAGTTACTGGCTATATGCCCAGGATAAGGAAGCGGCACAATTGGGCAATCGCCGTATTCCAGAAAATACCCTGCATCTGGTGGCATTTCTAGGAGGGTGGCCGGCAGCTTGGCTGGCACAGCAAAAATTACGGCATAAAACACAAAAACAACCCTTCCGGCAAATTTATTTTTGTACTATAGCTTTTAACATCATTTTGATTATATGGCTGATTTCTCCCTTCAACAGCCTGAATATCTAGAAACAACCACAGGAGCGTAGATGAACTATTCAATTGATAAAGACTCAAATCGCACGCTAACCCTGATTCTTTATATCTTATATATCGTGGCCATTTTTAGTGGTGGCTTGCTGGCAGTGATTGCACTGATTATTAACTATGTGAAGCGCTCGGATGTACGAGGTTCGATTTTTGAAAGTCACTTTACCTGGCAAATCCGCAGTTTCTGGTGGTATCTATTCTGGAATATTGTAGCCTTTGTGCCATTCCTATTCCTGTTCTTTACCCATGAAGATCCGGACCTGTTTGCAGGCGTCGCTTTTGGCGCATCCACTTTCTGTCTGGTTATAGTCTTTGTTTCCTGGATCTGGATTGTCTATCGCGCGATTCGCGGCATTATGCGTCTGAATGACAATCGACCGATGTATACCAAATAAAGTTAGCTATATTTCTTTAGATAAATAACTCCCCCTTTTTTAAGAGGGGGAGTTCATAAGCTTAGGAAAGATCTTCCTTCAACTCTTCTATTTTTTCTTTTCTGAAAAATTTTGGTTTCCATTCGCTGGCAATCACCCCAAGTACCACCATCAATCCGCCTAGAAGTGCCAGCGCAGGCAAACGTTCTCCCGCCATACGTCCAAATAAACTTGCCCAGATCGGTTCACCCGCATAAATGATCGCAGCTTGAGAAGGATCTACCATTTCTTGTGCCCAGTTCATCACCAGCTGAATACAGGCACTGACAATACCGAGGCCGACCAAAATACCTGCCAGATGCCAGTGAAAGTCAGGTAACTGAGTTTCACCCAGCATCGGTGCCATCAGAAAACAAAATAGCGAGGCAAAAATGAGTTGTAGCACGGTGACACGCCGGGTATTCACCTTTGGAGCAAAATGACTGATAAAAATAATCTCAAGCGCAATGGCAATTGAACCAAGTAAAGTCAGCGCCTGACCAAAATTCAGCTGAATGGCACCAAAGCCATTGCCCGTCAAAAACACCAGACCAAGAAAGGCAAATAGAGCCCCGATCCAGGTCATAAAATGCGGTTTCTTACGGAACAGCAGCCAGAGTAGTAGGGGCACCAATGGAACATATAGTGCAGTCAGAAAGGCCGATTCACTACTGCTAATCGTTTGCAGACCCACCGTTTGTGTTCCATAACCGATTGCAATCACCGCCCCGATGAGGGCACCCGCTGCCACTTCTTTGAGTGTTATGCCTTTCAGATGCTTCAGCGAAAGCAAGGTAACGGCAATTGCCGCCGCTGCAAAGCGTAGCCCGACGAAGATCACGGGACTGCTAAAATGCAGGCCATATTGTACGGTGATAAAACTGCCGCCCCAGATGATGGTAATCAGGATCAGAGCAAGTTGAGGAACTTTCGTTCTCCAAGTAGAGGGAGTTTGGGAAACAGGTGTCGACATGGGAGAGAGGATCAAAAAATTGAACAATAAAAAAGAGGTCCACAGACCTCTTTTTCAGCAGACGCTATTATAGCGCTTCTTGTTCATCCAGCAATAATTGTGCTTCACGCAGATTCAAAGTGCCTTCATAGATCGCACGACCAGTAATCGCACCTAAAATACCAGGCTGGTCTTTCAGGTTACGCACGTCATCCATATTTGTTACACCACCTGAAGCAATCACAGGCAGACCTGAATATTGTGCCAGATGTACGGTTTGCTCGATGTTGACACCCTGCATCATGCCGTCACGAGCAATATCGGTATAAACAATACTAGACACGCCTGCATCCGCAAAACGTTTTGCCAGATCAGTCGCTTTTACATCAGTGACATTCGCCCAGCCATCAGTGGCTACCATGCCGTTCATGGCATCAATACCCACAATAATATGGCCTGCAAATTTCTTGCATGCTTCTTCTACAAATTCAGGATTTTGTACTGCTTTTGTACCAATAATCACAAAAGACACGCCTGCTTCCAGATAGTGCTCAATAGTTTCCAGTGAGCGGATCCCGCCACCAATCTGGATAGGCAATTCTGGCTGTGATTTAGCAATCGCTTCTACCACTGGCTTATGAATCGGTGTACCTGCGAAAGCACCATTTAAATCTACTAAATGCAAGCGGCGAGCGCCTTCATTTACCCAATGCTGTGCTGTTGCCACTGGATCGTCAGAAAATACGGTATCGTCTTCCATACGACCTTGTTTTAAACGGACACATTTGCCATCTTTCAGGTCAATTGCAGGGATGATCAGCATGCTTTCGCTCCTTGCTCAATCTTTAGAATGAATTTCAGTGAGTTCATCTTAGCAAATAAAGTCGAAATTTCTAACTCTTAAACGGTATGAAAAAAGAAAACCTGTCTGAAGATATGCTGGAGTGACAAGATTTTATTCTTCAATTTTTTATTCTTTGCAATACTCCTGAGGGAGTCTGATATCAAAATGATATTTCGCTAGAAAACTGATCTTCTGTTCATTCAAATTTTTGAATGCGGGCGAATTTTCAATTTTAGTGAAGTATTGGGAACTTCCTTGGGACTCAGGCCACGGTGCAGCAATTCTTCAAAGACCAGTAAAGGTGCATAGGCATCTGCAGCCGCATATTCAATCTGTGCCTGACTGAGATGTTTTTTCGCCCAGTTCGATGTCGTAACCCGTTTCGATTTAGGAAAATTCACCTGAAATAGCAAAGCCATCGCATTTTTTAATCCAAGAGGATTTTTAATGCCGAACGCACCAAAGCACTTTGACAGTTCAATGACACTGTTCAGCTCAATGCCTCTTTTACGGAAGAGATGCGCATCATTTTTCAGGCCAAAACCGACTTTGATCTGGTCTCGATTGGCAAAAATCGGTTTCAGAAAATCCCAAATGGCAGCATTCATCTGAAACAGGTAAGCTTTTTCTAGAGTGGCCAGCTGAACCAAATGCGGACCAGTGGAAACTTCACCGACCTTGAAAGTCGGTTTGGACTCAGTGTCCAGACCAAAGACCGAAATCTGCTCAAGTTCTTCACGTAGAGCTTCACATTGCTGAATGCTGTTAATCACCACAATATTTTCAGGTGCGATATTTTGAAAAGGTGGAAAAGTCGCTATTGTCTCTTTACTCGGTATGACATCATTTGGCTGTGTATCCATGATTAAAGAATCTTCCATTGATGAATATTCAGGTTGAATAGAGCATACCTTAGAGAAGGAAGCTTGGATGTGAATTATTTTTCAAAAATAAAATTTTAAACTGTAGCCCATAAAAAAGCCCGCATGATGCGAGCTTTTTGAATATATTGGATTAGATATTCCAATCCACAAAGTTTTTTAGCAATTGAAGGCCTGCAGTATGGCTCTTCTCCGGATGGAACTGAGTCGCAAACAGGTTGTCTTTATGCAGGGCAGTACAGAAATCAATACCGTAGTTACAGGTCGCTGCCACGATGCTTGGATCTTGCGGTTCTACATAGTAACTGTGCACGAAATAGAAACGTGCATCCTGAGCAATGTCTTTCCACATTGGATGGCTTGGATCGGCCTGATGTACCTGGTTCCAGCCCATATGCGGTACTTTCAAACCTGCCATTTCAGGGAAATGTTTGACTTCACCTGCAAAAATACCCAGCGCATCCGCACCGCCATTTTCTTCGGAACGTCGCATCAGGGCCTGCATGCCGACACAGATGGCCAACACCGGTTTGTTGAACACGGCATTACGCACGACTTCATCAATTCCGGCTTCATGCATGCCTTGCATACAGTCACGCATCGCACCCACACCCGGAAAAACGATTTTGTCGGCTTGGGCGATCAGTTTTGGATCATTGGTTACATCTACCGTTGCACCGACGTGTTCAAGTGCTTTGGCTGCTGAGTGTAGGTTTCCCATGCCATAGTCAAGAAGGGCAATACGGGTCATTACAAGGTACCTTTGGTTGAAGCAACAGTATTCGCAGCACGTGGATCAACTTCACATGCCATACGCAGTGCACGGGCAAATGCCTTAAATACACTTTCGATCTGGTGGTGACTGTTTTTACCTTTTAAGTTGTCAATGTGTACAGTCATCAGCGAGTGGTTGACAAAGCCCTGGAAAAACTCAGAGAACAGGTCTACATCAAAACGGCCAATCATGGCGCGGGTAAATGGAATGTCCATAAACAGACCCGGACGACCAGACAGATCCACCACCACACGGCTTAAAGATTCATCAAGCGGCGCATAGAAGTGTCCATAACGACGTAAGCCTTTTTTATCACCCAAAGCCTGAGCGAACGCTTGACCTAAGGTAATACCACAGTCTTCTACGGTATGATGGTCATCAATTTCCAGATCTCCATCACAATGAATATCAATATCAAACAGCCCATGTCGCTTGATTTGATCAATCATATGATCTAAAAATGGAATACCAGTGTTTAAAGTGCCTTGACCAGTACCATCGAGGTTCAAACGAACTCGAATTTTGGTTTCGTTGGTATTTCTTACCACTTCACTGATACGATCTGTCATAGACACGTTCCTCAAATACGTCAAAATGATTGATGTAGAAAATATTTTCGCCGTGACGACGTCACCGCATATTAGATTGCTCAGGAGGGTTTATCAATGCCTATTACCGTACATGCTTATACTTCTCTAGAAAACGACGAAGTGCGCAGCCAGCTTGAGCGACTGTATGACACTAGCCCTGAATTTAGTGATGGGGCAGATGCCATTGAACATCTAGAGCAAAACCTTGCACAGTATACCTTACTTTATACCGCAGAATTTAACACCAAAATCATCGGCGCCATCTGGTGCACGGGACAAGGCGAAAGCCGAACCCTGGAAAATATTGTGGTGCATCCGGCCAACCGTGGACGCGGGGTTGCAGAAAGGCTGGTGAGTGAGGCATGCCGAATGGAAGAGGAAAAAGGAGTAAAAGCATTCGTACCGGGATGTGGGGCCATTCACCGCTGTCTGGCAAATCTTGAAAAAATTTAAATACAGATAAATTTCAAGCAGCCTTCGGGCTGCTTTTTTTGTAAATAACAGATTCAATTTGTTTTATTAGTCAGGTATTTGCTGAGAATATTGAAAAATATTGCTGTATAAACATGCAAATCGATGGAAAAGTAAACATTTGGTGATTTTTATACGTTATGTACTTGACGATTAAGAGCTGAAACTGTTTAATACGCGACATCGGCGTGATAGCTCAGTTGGTAGAGCAACGGATTGAAAATCCGTGTGTCCCCAGTTCGATCCTGGGTCTCGCCACCATATTCAAAACGATTTTAAAGTTTTCAATCCCTGATCCCATCAGGGATTTTTTTTTAGGCCAAAATTCAGACACTCAATCTTTTTTTTCATAATTTTGATTGACTAATGTGTCCAGATACGGCTTAATACACCGCATCGGCGTGATAGCTCAGTTGGTAGAGCAACGGATTGAAAATCCGTGTGTCCCCAGTTCGATCCTGGGTCTCGCCACCATATTCGAAAAAACCTCAAACATTGTTTGAGGTTTTTTTTGCCTGTAATTTTTGATTCAGCCCAAGAATTAACTTGTTTTGCCATCCATCTGAACAGGAATGAGTTCTCTAAATAATCAAGGTAATCTAATAGATAACTAGATTAAATACAGACTTTAGCAACCGATGAAGGCATTCAGGTTGTGAAATTTGAAGTAGGGGAAAGCCCATGAATAGTATAAAAACATCTTTATTTGGGATTCTGTTAGGTACATTGAGCATAGGAGTACACGCGGAAGAACAGAAACCGGTGCTTATCCTTGCCGACGATGACCATTATGGCTGAACCTGAAATGAGTAATGAAACTGGCTATGTTCCATTTATTGAGAATGAAGCCAATCGTCTTGCCTTGCAGCATCAGGTAATCCGAGGAACCAAGGATGCAGAGAATTTCATGGTCAATCCAAATGTGCTGGCAAACCTCGATATCAAGCCGACCCAAGCTCCAGATTTGAGTCTACTGTCACCTGCACTGCAACAGTATGTGATGACCATCGCCCAAGGCTTACAATCTAGTGATCCAACCCAAGGGCTGTATACACTGCTGGAGAATGTCGGGATCGATCGTAGCAGCAGCATGCAGCCAGGGCGTGGCCTTCAATTACAGATCAATCTGGACAAGGTGAATCTGGGCTTATTAGAAAACTACAACAATCCATCCCCTGTAGCACAATTTCCAAGATCTCCTTAAAGGACGAGCCAGTAATGCAGATCGATCCCCGCAAACCGGGGATTTTTGCTTTTTTTAAATTTAACCTTTGATTAATTTATGTTTTTTAGGAGCTTTGTTCCTGATTTGATGGTTGGTTTTATCAGGGTGTAATGGGTTCGATTGACCGTTTATCAAACTTAACAATAAGAAGCTGTATTACTTGTAAGATTTAATCTGACGCTTTCCCTTTTCCAACCGAGGGGTAATAAGATGAATCTCCTAAAATCCATTCAAAGCTTGGGCCTGATGCTGACCTGTACTGCTTTTACTCTCCCTATATTGAGTCACGCAACTCCTGCTCATTCTGAAACAACGGTACTTCCCACCTTAACTGTCATGGCAGAGCCTGAAATGCGTGCTGTGACGGAAATCACGCCTTATCAGGAAGGTGCCAGCCAGCGTAAGGCTTTGCAGATGCGCCTGATGAAAATTGAACGCGATATCCAAGCTTATAGTGTCGATGGTGATGTTGTTGCAAATATTGACATAGGGGCAGCAGCGCCTAATCCTGATCTGGACAGTTTGCCTACTGTGTTCCGAGAATATGTACTGGCAGTAGCGCAAGGCTTGCAGTCTTCAGATCCAAGAAACGGAATCTATGTAATTCTGCAACCTTTCGGTATTGACCGGAATGCCACCAATGTCCAGATCGTCCGGGAACAGTTTGATCCGAATCGGCTTGAGCTCAGTCTGCCTTTTGGTTCGCGCTAGCACACAATCCGGTGGGCCAGGCTGATCAGGTCAGTCAGTTTCGGTATAGCCAGATCACGTCATGGAGAAAGGGTGGGTTAAAAACTTATTTCCTTTCTTCAGGCTTTTTACTGGATTCATTTTTCAGTATTGAGAAAGCACATTCACAAATGTGAAAAGTTCTATGTCTTGAATTATGCTGGAAAAATAAGCATAGTGTAAAAAATCAATAAGATCTGGATGACAGACCTGGAGCGTGTAGATGCCCCGTGTTTTTATGATTATCGCTGGAGTGGTACTGGTAATTTTGATCTGGTTATTTTATCAAAATTCTGTAGAGCAAAAACAGCAGGCCGATTTGCAGGAATATGAAACGGTACTGGAAGAAAAAACCGGATCTATTTTGCAGCAGGCACAGGATTGGTCTAAACCGATTCAGATTGATCTGGAAGATAATCGCCTGGACGGGGATTATGCTGTGATGGCTCAGTTTATTTTGGGTCAGATGCGTGATCGTGCCGAGGCTCGCAATCAGTATTTACGTGACCTCAAAGCAGCGGACTGGGATCGTTTTCTGGATATTGACCGCTTAGCCAAAGATCAGGCTCAAGACTATAAAGAAACCGAAGCCATGCTGAAGCGTGTGCATGAAATTGTCGATGGCTATGAACAGATAATTCAACAGCGGGCAACCCAGCAGTTAGAGCAGGTGAAACAGCTGGACATTAAAAGCCGTTATCGTCAGCAGCTGGCAGATAATCTGAAAGCCAATCAGCAGCAGGATAATGCCCATGCAATTTTTGAAATTGAGAAACAGAGTCTGGCCAAAGCAGACCAGTTATTTCTGGTGCTGAAAAACAATAAATGGGAAAAGAAAAACCAGACCTTTATGTTCTATGAAGATGCACCCTTAAAGCAATTCAATAAGCTCTATCAGGAAATAGTGCAGCTTAACCAGCAAATGACTCAAGTGGATCAGCAGGCTCTTAAAGAAGCAGAGAACAAACTCTAAATATAAGGGTCTTATGGATTTTTATGCGCTAAATTGTATTGAGGTTTTCTTGCTAGATCGATCAGTCTTACTGCATTGCTTACATCAAAGATGTACCAGTTCTCATCTGTAATAGAACCAACTATGCTTGAGAAAAATGAATATCCAGAAGCATACTTGCAGACGGAAAGAGAAGATAGGGAGCACAAGCTTTTATGCAACAACTGAGATGTTATAAAGAATTTCCGGTCTGGTCACAGCAAGCTATTCCACAAGGGTTCAAGCAGCCACATAATACCAAAGCGGGGACTTGGGCAAAGCTGACCGTTCTTAAAGGTGAGCTGCATTTTGCCATGCTGGATCAGTCAGGTCATATACAGTCTGAACATGTATTTACGCCAGAGCAGCAACCACCGTTTATTGAACCACAGGTATGGCATAAGATTATTTCTGCCAGTGAAGATGCAGAATGTCAGCTGCGTTTTTACTGCAAACCTGAGAATTACTTCAGCAAAAAATATCAGCTAAGCCCGACTCATTCGGAAATTCTGGCGGCTATGCCGTATTTAAAGGGTGGCCGTGCGCTGGATGTCGGTTGTGGTTCAGGCCGCAATTCGCTGTATTTGAGCCAGAACGGTTTTGAAGTTGATGCCTGGGATGTGAATGAAAATAGTCTGCAGACCTTAAGACAGATCATTCAGGCCGAAGAAATCGGGAATATTCAGGTTCAGCAACGAGATTTAAATCTTGACCCAAGTATTCAGGGCCAATATGACTTTATCTGCTGTACGGTAGTGATGATGTTCCTACAGGCCGATACCATTCCACCTCTTATTGCACAGATGCAGCAGGCGACAGTGCCGGGCGGTTATAACCTGATTGTCTGTGCGATGGATACCGATGATATTCCGGTACAGCCAGACTTTCCGTTTAGTTTTAAGCCGGGACAGCTTAGTGCCTATTATAAAGGCTGGAATCTGGTGAAATACAATGAAAATGTAGGTGAATTACATCGTGTAGATGAACAGGGCAACCGGATCAAGCAGCATTTTGCGACTATGCTAGCCCAAAAAGTCGAATAAGAGATTTATACAGTTTTTAGATTTTTGGCTTTAAATCAGAGAGAGCCAAAAATAAAAAAAGATGTCACCCGGACATCTTTTTTTATGCTTAAAAAATCTTAAGCTGCTTTTTTAAACCAAGAGAACCAGCCTTTTTTCTCGGCTTTTACTTCTGCTTTTTCAGCAGCCGTATCTTTGGTTTCTACTGCTTCAGTTTGCGCAGCTTCAACGTGTTGTTCTGCTGTAGCTTGAGCCATTTCTACTTGAGTCGTTGCTTCTGTTTTTACTGCTTCAGCTTTAGTTTCAGCCGCTTGTTGAGTTGCAGCAACAGTCGCTTGAGCAGCTTCAACTTTCGCTTGTACAGGTGCAGCAGTTTCTTTAGCAATAGTTTGGGTTGTTTTGGTTACAACAGTTGCTGGCGCAACTTGAGCTTCAGTTGCCATTGCAGATGCAGAAGTCGCTACGATTGCAGTTGCGATCATTGTTTTAAGCATGTTCATATAAACCCTTTTAAGGAAATAGGAAAAAAGAGGCTTGATCATACACGTATGAAATTTAAGTGATTAATAAATATTATTTTATTGGTTGAATATTCAACTAAAATTACAAAGGGATAACATATATTTCTACTTATAATTTTGATTAATAGTGGAGATGTAAAATGAGAGTGACAAGCTGGGTCGCACATGTTAAAAAGAAACTAAGGAAAAAGTTATTTTCTCTTTATAAAAATATAAAAACATAGATAAGACCTCTTTCATAAATCATTTTTGCTCAGTTCCAAGTTGT